>JBAUOG010000332.1:0-4490 GCA_049579625.1 Bryobacteraceae bacterium | reverse complement strand
ATTGAGTGCAGGCCGAATCCCCATCCATGCCCTACTTCCTGTGTGGCTCCGGAGAGCAGCACATCCCGCGCCGGGCCCCGCAGCGCCTTACCCGTGCGCTCGATGACAATCAGGATCGCTGCGGTTTGCCAGTTCTGCGCGAACGCCAGCGCGGGCACGGCCACAACGTTCATCGCATAGCCGAAGAAGGTGATGGTCCAGTAAGCACGAGTCCGATCAGCAAATCGCCCCGAAAAGAAGCGCAGGCTGGCGCCCAGCATTTCGCCAACACCGGCAATGACGGCAACCTGCAGCGCCGTGGCCCCCAAGTCCTTCAGGTAGGGTCCGATGATGCTGTGCGCGCCTTCATACGTCATGTCGGCGAACAGGCTTACGATGCCAAGGCAGACGATGAAGCGTAGAGCGGACGCCCGTTTCTGCGCGCTGCTCTGGTGCGAAATCGGCTCGTTCCCCAAGCCGCAATGGTAACGTGTCGCGTTAAGCAGGCACGAGGCCCATCACCGCCAAACGGCTGACCCGGGGACCCGGCAAAATGATCCCAGTCAGGTTTAGCGGATCTGCATTGGAAGGGGTGACGACTGCGCTGTGATCCGAATCGCGGCGAATCGATCGCAGTAGATCGAGAGCCTCTGGGCGAGCAAACTGTTCACCGGTAAGCCCCGACACAAACCTTCCACCTCGAATCTCACCGCGAGCCTCCATGCGGCGGAGTACGGGCAGTAAATCGCGCCACGGCGGTGAGAGCACCTCGCGAACCAGCAAGTCGCGCAAAAGGACGCCCCACCGGATCAGCAACTGGCGGGCGAATCGCTGGAGTCGCTCATCGGTATTGATCTTGGTGCCGGTATAAGACAGCAATGCCCATCGCCCCGCGGAATGGCGTGGCCGCTTATTACTGCCACGGCCCTCGCCTCGGCGGCGTTTCGGATCGATCAGCGCCCGCAGGTTGTCGAATCCATCCGCAGTAACGTATCCACCCGCCAGCAACTCCCACAGCCCGTCTTCCACTTCGCTCGACAATCGCGAGGTCTGCCTTACCAGGTCGACGAAAAAGCTGGCGCCATTCCTCTCCAAGGCTTGCAATACTTCTCGTGCAGGATGGGATAACCCGGTCGAATCGGCCGGTCCTGTACCATGCATCAACCAATCCGCATCTTCGCGCAGGAAGATCGTAACCGGGGCAATGCGAGAGGGGCGCACTCGGCGATTCTGGGCAATGGCGGGATGCGGCGAGACTCTGGCCCACATGACTTCGCCGGAAAAGCAGAGCTCGTCGAGAAATTCGGGATCGTATTTCGCAATCCGGCGCGCGAGGATCTCCGATTCCCAGGCGGCGGCCGGGATCTCGTAACCCTGCAGCTGGCGGATGACCTGAAGCGTTCCGTCGGCGCCCTGCAGTTGGCTTCCGCGCGAGACATGCTGCCAGACCTGCAAGAAGTGTTCGAAGTCGAGCGCCGTCACTGGCTCGATTTCGCGCCTCAACCGCCCGAGGGTGGCGCGATGGATACGGGCCAGGATGCGGCGATTGCACCACTCAATTTCGCCTTTCGTATTTTGAAAACGCCCTTGGAGGATCTGCCCCTGCGCTTCAAGCGCCGACAGTGCCGCTTCAACCGCGTCGCGTGAAAACGCGAGCCTGGCCGCTAAATCGGAGGCTATTGTAGGTCCTATCGAATCCATCCAGCCGCTAACCACCGCCTCCGGATCGTCAGCTTGCGTCACACGTTCGGTTGCAACCCAGTAGGGGGAGTCGCTTCGGTGAATCGTCGAGGCGCGGCCTGTCACGGCAAGCTCATCGAAGAACGTTTTCCATTCCGCGACGGGCGGCAGACGGAGTAAAGTGAGCAGCGCATCGTGCAGTTCGTCGGCATCCCTCACCTCCGGCCACGCCTCTGCTGAGATCTGCACGATGGATGCGACGTCGAGCACCCCATCGCCACCGGTTACGTCGCTGCCCAACTTCTGCCGCAACTGTACGGCTCGCGTACGGCGTTCTTCCAGGGGAGCGTCGTCGAGGAACGCGTACGGGTTGGCATTCAGAATCTCATGCGAGAACTGGGAGGCACTTACCGTATCGATGGCAACGGTGCGAATTCTTCCGGCTTCTATACCCTCCAGGACTGCGAGCAGTCCATCGAGATCCATGGCCTCGTGCAAACAGTTGTCTATCGTTTCGTTGACCAGCGGATGATCGGGGATGCGGATTGGCCCGCTCAGATTCTCTGCGCAAGCAACCTGGTCGGGGAAAACCGCTGCCAGCAAGTCGTCAGCCCGCATACGCTGGATCGGTGCGGCGACTCGTTTGCCGCCACTGAATCGCAAAATGGCAAGTGCTCGCGTCGCATTCCATCGCCAACGTGCGCCGAACATCGGAGCCGTAAGCAGCGCCTCGCGCAGCACTTGTTCGACGGTCGAAGACTTCAGAAATGCAAATACCAGCTCGAGCGGGAACGAGTGTTGATCGCTGAGCGAAAGAACGAGGCCGTTGTCCGTGGCGGCTGCCTGCAGCTCGAAGTTGAACGTCCGGCAAAAGCGCTTACGAAGAGCGAGCCCCCACGCACGGGTGATGCGCGAACCGAAGGGAGCGTGCAAGACGAATTGCATGCCGCCTCCCTGATCGAAAAAGCGCTCTGCAACCACCGTGGTTTGTGATGGTACGGCGCCCAACTCCGCGGCGCCGGTTCGAACATAATTAGCAATCTGCTTCGCCCCGCCTTCGTCCAACCCGCATTCTTCGATGAGGAAAGGTGGCATCGCGTCCGCATTCGCCACCACGCGCTCACGGATCTGCGCGACCTCAGCGGAGAGTTCGCGCGAGCGTCCGGGCGCCTCGCCCAGCCAGAATGGAATGGAAGGCGCCGCGCCGTGAGCATCGGTGACCCGCACGCGGCCGGCTTCCACGCGCTTAATACGCCAGGAATGAGTGCCGAGCAGAAAGACGTCGCCAACCTGGCTTTCCATCGCGAAGTCTTCATCCAGTGTTCCGATCGTCTTCGCATCCGGCTCCGCAATCACCGCGTAATTTGCATTCTCCGGAATGGCGCCGCCGGAAGTGATCGCGGCGAGGCGCGCCCCCCGCCTGCCCTTCACCCGGCCATTCACTTGATCGCGATGCAGCAGCGCTCCGCTGCGTCCGCGAGACGTCGCAACTCCTTCGGAGAGTATTTCGACAACAGAGTCCCAGGCCTTGCGGGTGAGATTGCGGTAGGGATAGGCCGAGCGAAACAGCTCAAAAAGTGCATCCTCTTTCCAAGGCTCAGCCGCGGCGGCCGCGACAATCTGCTGGGCGACTATGTCGAGAGCATTCTGTGGGATCTCGATCTGTTCCAACTCGCCCTTCCGAATGGCGGAAATCAGGGCAGCGCATTCCACTAGCTCATCGCGAGTGGTTGCAAACAGACGACCGCTCGGCCGGGCGCCGACCCAATGCCCCGAACGGCCAATTCGTTGAAGGGCCACCGCAATCGAGCGCGGAGAACCAATTTGGCAAACCAAATCGATGGTTCCAATATCGATGCCCAGCTCGAGCGATGCCGTCGCAACCACTGCCTTCAATTCGCCGCGCTTCAAGCGCGATTCGGCTTCCAGCCGCATTTGGCGCGAAAGGCTTCCATGATGCGGAAGAACCACACCTGTCCCAAGGCGATCTCCGAGAGCATGGGCGACACGTTCCGAAAGCCGCCGGGTGTTCACAAAGACCAGAGTGGTGCGGTTCAGCAAAATGAGCTCCGCGAGCCGGTCGTAGACCTCGTTCCATAACTCTGTACTCGCGACCGCGCCCAGTTCGTCCAGCGGCACTTCCACGGCCAGATCCATGTCGCGCCGGTGACCAACATCCACGATTCGCGTATTCGGCCCAAGCATCCTGGCTATTTCTTCTATCGGCTTCACGGTTGCGGAGAGACCCACGCGCTGTGCCCGATTGCCAATCAGCGAATCGAGACGCGCCAGAGAGAGCATCAAGTGGGAGCCGCGCTTATCGTCAGCGATGGCGTGGATCTCATCCACAATTACCGTCGAGACGTTGCGCAACATCTGTCGGGGTTTTTCAGCGGTCAGCAGAATGAAAAGCGATTCCGGCGTGGTCACCAGGATGTGTGGCGGCTTCTTGAGCATTTGCGCGCGTTCGAACATCGGCGTGTCGCCGGTTCTGACCGATGTTCTGATTGGCATCAGGGAGATGCCTTCCCGCTTCGCCAGAGCAGCGATCTGGGCCAATGGCAATTCCAGGTTTCGGTGGACGTCGTTGCTGAGCGCCTTCAGCGGCGAAACGTAAACGACCTGCGTTTCGTCCGGCAACTCTTGGGTGCGAGCGGCAGCGACCAGTCGATCAAGACAGATCAGAAAAGCCGCAAGCGTCTTTCCCGATCCAGTGGGTGCCGAGATCAGGGTATCGCGGCCGGCGGCAATTTCCGGCCAGCCCAGCACCTGCGGCTCCGTAGGAGAAGCAAAATGATCCGTGAACCATTGCTGGATGAGCGGATCGAATG
>JBAUOG010000331.1:0-7441 GCA_049579625.1 Bryobacteraceae bacterium | reverse complement strand
TGGCGTTTCGCACAGACGGAGATATGACGAAACGGGCAGCGCAAGGATCTTTAACTCTGTGGAGTCTCTGTTTGCGCATCTGGCAACACGGATATCTAGTGAGTCCGTCCTAGACACTTCCGCACTCAGCAACCCGGACGCCGTCGTGGAGGAATCATGATTTTGATACGATTCCGGCATGCCATTCACCCCGGAGCAGCAGAAGAAAATAACGGAAACTCTCGGCGCAAAGATCAAGCAGCCATGTCCTGTGTGTGTCGAATATCAACGGCAACTCATACCGGAGTTACTATTACTGGCAGTGCAGTCTCGGACGCCCCCTTGGGTCACGCCTTCACCTGTTGGATTTCAATCCAACATTGGAGCATTGGGGCCGCCCCCTACGTATCCGACACCGCTTCTAGCGGGTCCGTCAGCACTTCCGTGTATTGCCGTAGTGTGCGGGAACTGCGGGCACACGGAATTTTACAACGTACAGGCCTTAGGTCTGGCAACCCTTCTCGGAATCTCTTCGGAGGCCACTCATGGCTGAGATTCCATTGGCTCAAGATAATAGCCAGAGCATCAACGTTGCACCTGAGGGAGCGTTGACTATGCAGATAATGCCCTCAATTATCAAGGTGTACTGCATAACCGAGGAGCAACTTGAAACGATAGCTTCACTTAGCCTTTCAAACTCTATTCACCTGTCTTTCTTGGGAATGTCTTTTGGGGCGCTAGTGACCCTCCTGGTTGCCCTTGAGACAGTGAGTACCCTTAGCGATATCAATCGCGCGATGTTTATAGTTGCTACGTTGACAGCGATGTTTCTCGTGGCGCTGTGCGGCGTGCTGTTTGCGTTTGGTTTTAGAAGGTCTAAGGCATCAATCGAAAGGATCAAGGCGCGCGGATTTGTTACGCCTATGTCTCAATAAAGTGCGCTACCATCAAACCAGTGAAGCACTCTGCGGAGTTCAAAGCCTTCGACGCTCTCGTAGGACAACTGCTCTCAGTGTCACGCGAAAAGATGCTTCGGCGCGAAGCAGAGTATCGAAAGCAAGTCGATGCGAACCCACGACGGCGCGGCCCGAAGCGAAAGATCAAGTCTTCATCTTCGGACCGCGAGGAAGCCGCCCTTTAGAAGGCTTCCGTTTCTTCCTCCTTCCCAGTCAGTTCAGCATAGGTGAGGCGCTTGCCCACGATCTTCCGACACAGATAACTGAACCGCTGAGGGTCGTCCATCGGCTTGCGGTTGTTATAGCGGAACGCCTGTTCGTCAACGTAGCGGAACAGATGGAACGGTTCGACCGAAATGTAGGTTCCGCCGATCCCGCGCTTCAACAGGCTCCAGAAGTTCTCAAGCCCGTTGGTGTGGACGTTTCCGCTCACGTAGGTGTCCATGTGGTTCACTACGTTGTGCGAGTATTCATCGTCCATGCGCCACGATGCGGCGAATTCATCGGAATGAATCTCAGTGCCTTTCTCGACGTGGGCGCGAACATGTTCTTGCATAACTGGCTTGGTGCGATCCGGCACAACAGCCGCGCGAACGGTCCGACCACGCTCCAGCATTCCGAGAACGATGGTCTTCCCCGCCTTGCGATTATCAGGGCCGATCTGGGCACGGCGCTTGCGGTCCTTGTGCATGAAGCGGGCCTTGCCTCCGATGTAGGTTTCATCCACTTCAACTTCCCCCGCCAGCTTTCCCCCAGTGAGTTCGTCCTGCATTCCGAGACGAATCCGGTGGAGCATAAACCAAGCGGTCTTCTGGGTCACGCCAAGGTTGCGGGCGACTTCGTAACTGCTGATGCCGTTCTTGCAGGTCGCCACCTGCCAAATAACCGGAAGCCACTTGTCCAAGCCAATGGGCGATTCTTCAAGGACGGTCCCAGTCTTGATGCTGAACTGAGCCTTGGGGTGCCGAGTCTTGCACTGCCAGAGACGGCGCGAGGGAACAAAAGCAACATCCTTGCGCCCGCAGGTGGGGCAAGAGACGCCATTTGGCCAACGGCGCTTGGCAAGGTAGTTCAGGCAGTTATCGGGATTGGTGAAGTATGGAACCGCCTCGATAAAGGTCTTAGGTTCAGTGTTTTGGGCTTCCATGACTTCATTGTAGGCGATTTTTATTGATGAGTCAACTATATTTTCACCTAAATTTGGGCGCCGGCTCGGTGACTGAAAGAGGTCGCTGCAGCCTTGCGGCAGAGAACGCCGGGAGCGTCGCTTCCGATTCTGGGGACGAGTAGCGTGGCATAGGTCAGCGCTTTTGCGAAATGAAGTAGCCGCCCCGGCCCAGTCGGGCGGCGGCTCAAGTATTCTCGTGCACTGAGGCTCGCATGAATTTAGTACCGGATTCGGCTGAGGACTATCGGATAAAATGTGGCGCTGCCCATTCTTTCCGTCCCTTCGGCCCGTCCTCTTCGGCCTCGCCTGATCGGCTGGGAACTCTCACCAAACCTGGTAAACGTGGATACTGTCCCGGGTTTCTCCCGGGTTTCTCCCCGGGTTTCTCGGGTTTCCCCTCTGTCCCGGGTTTCCGGGTTTCCCCCGCAAGCAAAAGGGCAAGACGGGGGGAAACGGGGTCAACGAATTTGGTACCAGATTGGGCTGAGGACTATCGGATGAAATGTGGCGCTGACCCCATTCTTTTGCATTCCGGAACTCCCAGAGTTTCGGTAAAGCGGTGACTGTCCCGGAACTCCCCCGGAACTCCCAAGCGGTGACTGTCCCGGAACTCCCCCCGGAACTCCCCCCGGAACTCCCCGGAACTCCACACAAGAAGGCCATCAGCTATTGCATCAAGGATATTGCCGGGAAGGTGCACGGCGAAGGGACGATTGAGGCGACGCGGCAGGGCTTGGATCACACGAGCGGCCCGAAATCTTGCCCGCCGCCCAGGAAAGTCAATGGATTGACTTGCTTGGTTCCCTGAAACACCGGGGGAAGCAAATAGGGGTTACCCGTTGAAGCGAATTCGGTCTGGGGCCCGCACTGTGGCAACGTTGCAGTCGGCCTGCCCATTCACGATATAGCTGCCAAGGCCAACTAACGCTCGATCCTCCCCGGACACGTTCAGGGGAACCGGCGCGATCTTGAATCCGATCCGAATTTTCGATTCTTCCTTGTCCCCGTCTCCGTCGTCTGCCCGGGCACGTTCGGGTCTGATTGAGGCTACAGCCAAGACAACCAGAGCGAATGCTCCGACCATAGCCTTGAACGTCAGGTTTGCAGTTGTTGCCGTAAATAAACTTACAAAGCTCATCATCGCTACCAACTGAACACGGGCAACCAAGAAATCCCTTTCCAAAGCCTGCTGAATCGGTTACTATCAGCAGCAGCATCGTGGCGTTGATTGCCGCGCAGCAAACAGGAGGATCGATTCATGAGTGAACACACAACGGACGAGGCGAAAACCGGGAACACCGCGGCCAATCCCGGCCAGTCGGAAGTCGTGGAAAAAATCGAGAAGGAAGCCAGTCGTCTGACCGAAGACGAACTCAGCAAGATCGCCGGTGGTCTACATAAGCCGGACCAATACTAGGAGTGACATTCTCTCTGACGCGGTAACTGTGCCGCATTCATTTCGGCTCGGGCGGTGCGTGTTGGCAGGTTACAGTTGCACACCGTTCGGCGACGGCGGGTGTTGCCGAGACCCTTCAGAAGACGCCTCGAACCTCGCATCTAGCGAGGTGTGTCCACCATGTTGCTTGTCGACGGCCGCGAAAAGCGGTCGGAGCCGATCACACGAGGTTGGAGACGTCACCGCCACGCGTTGCTGCTGAGGGGCGGCGGCCCGTAGGTAGCGCTTACTGCGACATGATCATCGTCGGCGTCTCAGCCTTGTTTCATGATGCAGCTTGCGCCATTGTCGTGGACGGCCGTCTGGTCTCCGCCGCGCAGGAAGAGCGCTTTACGCGCCGCCGGTTCGACGAGTCGATGCCGGTATACGCTTTCGCCCATTGCCTGCGGCAAGCCGGGGTCAGCATCCACGACATCGATTGTGTGGCCTATTACGAAGAACCGCAGAAAAAACTGGAGCGGCAACTTTGGATGGGGTTGCCGCAAGTGCCACTTGCCTCACGCCAGACTCTCTTTCGTCTCGACGCGACACGGCCATTTCGTGAGATTCGCAACCGGCTTGGCTACGAAGGGAAGGTCCTGACGGTCGGACATCACGAGGCGCATGCGGCCAGCGCATTCTACTGCTCGGGCGTCGAAGAGGCGGCGCTGCTCACCATCGATGGCGTTGGTGAATGGGCGACAACCACCTATGGGAAGGGTGATGAGCACGGCGTTCATGTGTTGGAGGAAGTGCGGTTCCCGCACTCGCTGGGCCTTCTGTATGCGACGCTGACGACCTACCTCGGTTTTCAGGTCAATAGCGATGAATACAAGGTGATGGGGTTAGCTCCTTATGGACAGCCAACGTATCTAGAGAAGCTGAGGAATCTCGTCGAAGACCAGCCTGGAGGCCAGTTTCGACTCGACATGAAGTACTTTGACTTCGCATGCACTAACAAAATGTTCACGCCTGCCTTGGCGGATCTGCTGGGTATCCCAGCGCGCGGCCCGGACGATGACATCAGCGCACTGCACCAAAATCTGGCGTCCAGCCTTCAACTGCTCCTCGAAGAGATCCTTCTACGAAAGCTCAAGCATCTGAGTGACCTCACAGGAAGCGACAACGTGTGCTACGCGGGTGGTGTTGCGCTCAATTGCGTCTCGAACGCGCGACTCATGCGCGAGGGTCCGTTCCGCAACTGGTTCATACAGCCGGCCGCCGGCGATGCGGGCTCCGCGGTGGGTGCGGCGCTCTGGGCGCACCATCGCCTGACTGGGGGCTTCGAGCGGCGACGAATGAGAGACGTGCGACTGGGGCCGGAGTACAGTGACCAATACTTGCGCCAAATGCTGCGGCAAGGTGACGCCCCTTATGCCGACTATGCCGATAGAACGAGCGATCTCCTCTCCGCCACGGCCAGCCGGCTTGCTCAAGGGAAAGTGGTCGGATGGTTCCAAGGGCGGATGGAATTCGGCCCTCGTGCGCTAGGTTCGCGATCGATCCTGGCCGACCCGGGCGATGAGAGGATGCGCGATCACATCAATGCCATGGTCAAGAAAAGGGAGGCGTTTCGTCCGTTCGCCCCGGCAGTTGTCGCCGAAAGATGCAGCGAGTTCTTTGAGCTGGACAGAGAATCGCCTTTCATGCTTGAGACAGCACAGGTGCGAAAGAACGTATCGCTGCCCGCCGTAACGCACGTGGATGGGTCCGCGCGCGTTCAGACCGTTGACCGGGACGTGGATCCCCGGTTTCACGCGTTGCTGACCGAATTTGGCCGGCTGACCGGCTATCCAGTGCTACTGAACACATCCTTCAATATGCGAGGCGAGCCAATCGTCTGTGATCCCTGTGATGCTCTTAGTTGCTTCCTCCGGGCGAGCCTCGACGTCTTAGTGGTGGGCGACATCATGGTGGAGCGGCAATCGATTCCACCGGATTGGATTCAATCGGTAAGTCGATTGACGCCCTCTCGTGCGCCCGCGATCAGCAGTGACGCCTATACGTTCTTCTAGGAGGAGAAGTGGACAAAAACGAGCGGCTCATGCCCCATATCGTTCGGCTCGCGGCGCTGCTCGGGGATGAGCGCGGGGCCGAGATTCTCGCCGAGCTACAGAAGCTTCACTTGCGCCGTCGGCGGCCACAACCAAGCGCGCCACAGGAATCACAGGAAAGCCCGCTCTCCGACGCCAGGAAAATTGGCGTTTGGGACATTGTTGACACCGAGGATGGACGCGCCCTGCGCCGCCAAAATTGCGATGCGGGCGAGCTACGCATGTGGGCCGATGTTTCGGAGGTTCCGGGCAAAGGAGCGGCTCGCCGCGTCGTGCTGGTGGGCGAATCGAGTGCCCGGGGATTCCTGCTTGATCCCGCGATGACGCCATGCGACGCTCTCGCGTCCTGTTTGGAGCAATGGGACGGACCTGGCGCTTATCGATGCGTCGACCTTGCGCATACCGGAGCATCGCTCGAGGACGTTACGGATTTGCTCGCTAAGGTTCCTGACATCGACCCGGACGTCTTGGTGCTTTACGTTGGCAACAACTGGTCCGTGCCGCAGTATTCTGTCGCCGACCTCGACGCGCTTTCACGAGAACTCCGATCCGGAGGCTATGCGGCGATGCGGCGCGCGTTCTGGCCATTGGTCGTTCTGCCGCGAGCGCAGCGGCTCTTGGCTCGGGTCCAGGAGGTCCTCAGTCGCGGTGTCGATGTCGTGGTGGTCATTCCTGAGTTCAATTTGCGCGAATGGGTCCCGCCGGCGAATGTTGAAGTGCCTGTCCTGCCGCCCGATGCCTTCCTCGCGTGGTACGAGCTTCGCCAGCAGGCCGAGGACGCACTGCGGGACGGAGACTGGAACGCTGTCCCACCGCTTGCTCGAAAGATGTGTTTGCTCGATGAAGGCTGCAGCCCCATCACCGGTTACTTCCTGGGGCGCGCGCTGGAGGCGCTTGGCGACGGAACCGGAGCGCGTGAAGCCTACGAGGATTCACGAGACAGCATCTGCGGGCTGATGGTTGGGTATACGCCAAGGATCACTCGCGCTGCGCAAGAGCTCCTGGTAGGGTTCTGCGAACAGAATGACCTCAGTTACGTCGATCTGCGCATGCTGCTTGCCGCAGACGATCTCCCGGAAACGCCGGATCCTCGGCATTTCCTCGACTTCTGCCATCTCAGCGAAAGCGGAATCAACATCGCGATGAGGGCGGTCGCCGAAGCGATCCACCAACCTCGCACCGCAAAGGACGCCATCGACCAACACGCTCGGGCGATTGTGCGAAATGAGCTGAGCGCTCGCGATCGCGCGGTCTCACATTTGATCGCTGCCTGCTACAACGCGCATAATAAGCAACCCGAGCACGTTCTTCGTCGACACCTTCAGTTGGCACTCGAAATTTGGCCAGACACTCTGGACCTCGCAGCAGCGCTGCTCGATGTGCTGGAGGGCGTCGGTCCGCTCTGGACAAACCGGCGGCTCTCGCGCCTGACAGCGCTCCCTCAATTCGCGCGATACGTCGAGATGATTGTCGGCAGAAAGGCCGAATCGCTGGGCTATTGGACGCTGCGAGCGTGTCTGGCCGAAATCCTGCCGGACCGTGAGCCGCCGCCCTCGCCCGGCAGGACTTGCTCGCTTGAGCTGCTGGAGGTACCGGAGGGGCCGCCAGGCTCCGGACATGCAGCTCCAAATTTTACGGCGAGCCGCTCCCATCTCCAAGCGACTTCGCACCGC
Source organism: Bryobacteraceae bacterium (assembly GCA_049579625.1). Lineage (GTDB taxonomy): Bacteria > Acidobacteriota > Terriglobia > Bryobacterales > Bryobacteraceae > CAJCIT01. The sequence goes on along the minus strand of JBAUOG010000331.1, from coordinate 176 downwards.
ACCTGTTTGCATTTTCTACAGAGGCCGGACACCTACAGTGAAATCGAACTCACGTACCGGATGGCCACGATGGAGTCGATGGAGCCGGCTCATGTCAGCGTCAATCACGTTTCTATCGGCGACCTCCCCTTCACGCGCGAATGGTCTTCGGTCCGGCTACCGATCAACGTCAAGAT
>JBAUOG010000330.1:0-6297 GCA_049579625.1 Bryobacteraceae bacterium | reverse complement strand
GACCGTGACATTGGGTTGGAATGGAAAAACAATTGAAAAGTCCCTGGAGGACCTGGTGAATAACCAGGCGACCGCCCCGGCCGCTGCTGCCGCGGCGGCTCAGCCTGGTGCCGGGGAACCAGCCATGCCGAAGCCCCCTGCGCCGGTCCAAACCGCCGCGAAGCAAGGCGAGCCAGGGATCAAGCTGAGCGACACCGTGCATGGTTGTGTGACAGGCGATACCAGCCCAAATGGCACCATCTCGTCCGATGGATTCAAAAAGATCGTAAAGAACTCACCGTTTGGCCCCACCTGTGATTGGGTGAAGCAATAGGAGACAAGAAAAACCAATGAAGAAGAGTTTGATGATGATCCTGATCAGTGTGGCGTCGATGTACGCGCAGGATGGCGCGGCGAAGACCACGGCGGACACCAAGACCGCCAAGACCACTAAAAGCGCAAAGAGCACCCAAACCGGCGCTCCGGCGTCAACCTCGCAAGCCACGTCCGGCATCGCCTCCTCGATTCCCAAGGATGCCGAACCAGTCGGCCAAGGCCGGTACCGGGCGGTCGACCCGCGTGGCGTTGCCTGGATTTATCAAACGACGCCTTTCGGCATCACCAAGACCCGTGAATCCGCGGAGCCGCCGAAGGCTCAAGGCTCGCCTTTCGGCTATGCCATGAAGACCAAGGACTCCGCACCGCAGGACGATCCAACGATCCACAAACTGACGGCCTATCCGAACGGCGATGAGATTCGCTTCGAGAAGCAATCGCCCTTTGGAAAATCGGTTTGGACCAAGAAGCGCACTGATCGGCTGAACCCTATTGAGAAGACCGCTCTCGCGGAGGCCGAAAAGACAACCGCCGCGAGCGGCAAGAATTAGGACAGCGAATTAGGACAACCAGGACAACAATGATTGAATCCAGGCGACGGTCCCCGCTCGCGACGCGCTTACTGGCAGGCTTGGTCGCGCTGACGCTGGCTGTGCCGCTGATAACAGCGCAGATCCCGGCGCCCACCGCTCCGGCGCCGGCGGCACAACCACAGGCGACGGGACAAGCGCCGGCGCAAACGACGGGAAAGGGGACGCAAACCACTCCCGCGCAAGCAACTCCTCAACAGCCCGCCGCGCAGCCTCCCGCTGCTGCTCCACCGGCGCCCCCGCGGAGAACCAGCAACCTGCAATTTGGCGGGTTTACACTGCAGAATGCCTCGCTCGCCGAGGTGGTGGACAGCCTGGCGCGGCAGTTGAAGTTGAACTACATCCTGCCGCCGAAGTTTTCCGGATCGGTGACGCTGAACACGTTCGGCGACATGCGGGAAATCGACCCGAAGAATCTGTTGGATCTGATCCTCAGAATCAATGGATTCGGGATGGTGGAAGCCGGCGGCATCCACCGGATCGTTCCTTTGCAGGATGTCTCACATCAACCCATCCGGCCGGAAACCAAGACCAAGAACATTGACGCCGACGAGAGCTTGATGCTGAATCTCATCTTTCTCAAGTACATCACGGCGGACGAACTCGCCAAGGTTCTCGCCCAGTTCATCGGTGAAGGAGGACAGCTGGTGACCTATGCGCCGGCCAACCTTCTTTTCATACTTGACAGCCATCGCAACATGCGGCGAACCATGGAACTCGTTTCGCTCTTCGACGACAATTCACTGACCGATCAGCGGGTGAAGTTGTACGAGGTGAAGAACGGACGCCCAACGGATCTGGCGCGCGAGATGGAAGGCATTTTCAAAGGCATCGCCATGAGCGATAAGTTGACTACCATTCGGTTTGTGCCGGTGGACCGCATTAACACGCTGATAGCGGTGGCGCCCAATCCAGGCGTCTTTGAAACCGTCGATAAATGGCTTGACAAGCTGGACGTACCCGCTGAGGTAACGGCGGGAGAGCTCGACAACTTTGTGTATCGGGTTAAGTACGGTGAGGCGGAGTTTCTGTCGGCGGCCATCTACGCGTTGTATACCGGTCAGCCGATGTTTGGCGGAAATGGTGGTTACGGTGGCGGTGGCTATGGCGGCAGCGGTTTTGGTGGCGGTGGATTTGGCGGTGGCGGTGGATTTGGCGGTGGCGGCTTCGGAGGCGGTGGATTTGGCGGTGGCGGTTTTGGCGGCGGCGGGTACGGCGGTGGTGGATTTGGTGGAGGGGGCGGCATTAGCGGCGGCGCGATTAACTACCAGGGCGCGGGCGGAGGAGCATATGGAGCCGGCGGTTATGGAGCCGGCGGCAACTCGCCTGCCCTCGGTAGTGCTTTCGGCACCGGCGGCGTCGCGGCGGGCGGCGCTGCACAATCAGGCGTCGTGGGCGGCATGCAGGGCGGGAACGTCGCCGGCGGTGTGGGTCAGACTGGTGCTTATCTCGGGGAAGGTGCTTCGGGAAGCGGCCTCAAAGTACCCCACATCATTGCCAACCCGCTCGATAACACACTACTGATTCAGGCCACGCCGACCGAATACAAGAGCATCCTGAAACTGCTGGTCCAAATCGACGTGCCGCCCCGGCAAGTGCTCATCGACGCCAAGATCTATGAGGTCGACGTGAGCGACGTGTACGGGGGGAGTCTCACTGCCTGCGTGCAGTTGCTCGCCAGTGCGGCCAATTGCCTGGGTGGCGCCACGCCTCCAACCAACGCCAACGGCTCGCCGATCAACGGTTTGATCAGTGCCGCCCTGACGGGTACGGGCGTTACCGCGACGATGGCCACCGTGGTCGACACCAGCCGGCAATTGCTCGCGGCGCTCGAGCTGACGGATACCTACTCAAAAGGCAAATCTATTTCGACGCCGAGTGTGATTGCGACCGACAGCATCCCCGCTTCCATCAACGTCGGCTCCTCGGTCCCATCTATTTCCGGGCAAGCGGTCGCGACCGGCGTCCAGCAAGGCGGAAGCACGGGCTTCTATCAGAACATTCAGCAGGTGGACACAGGCGTTCAATTGCTCGTGATGGCGCGCGTGACGCCGGCTGGTGTGGTCACCATGATCATCAATCAAAAAATCAGTGCCGTGCTGGGCTCTACTTCAACGCTAACGCCATCTTTTTCGAATCGAAATATAACAACCCAGGTGACCATACAGGACGGGGACACAATAGCGCTGGGCGGCGTCATCCAGGAAGCTGTGACGGAAGGATCGGGCGGTATCCCATACTTGAGCCGCATTCCTTACGTGGGCAGTCTCTTTGGGCAACAAAGTAAAGGCCACCAGCGCACCGAACTGATTGTTTTCCTCACCCCACACGTTTTGTATGACACGAATATGACGGTCGAGGCGGCGGATGAACTCCGCGGACGGATGAAACTGCTGCAAAAAATCATGCGCAACGACAAAGACCAGCAGTAAGATAGGATTACAGCGGGACTTTCGAGCAGCGTTCGTCGTTTTTTGCCGTAAAAGCGTTTGCCGTTTGGCACCGGGGGATAAAACTGGATGAGGGGGTTGATCCGTGGGCAGGGGCTATTTTGGGGTGCGCTGGCCTAAAGAGGCGAGCCCTACCGGCCGATTGGGCCAAAGTATTGCCAAACGGTTGAGTACTTTACGCTTGACTTAGGTTGTGCACCAGTGATATTCATGATTTGACTGCGTCAAGGGTTTTCCAGCGGAACCAGTCAACTGGATCCCGCGAGCACTGTATAGCATTCAAAATAGATTGAGCATTCGCAAAGACGAATCTCAGGTGAAAAGAAACTTCCGTCAATTCGCACTTCACACTTCACAAGGAGAAGGAAATGGCAGCATTGCGTAAAACATTTTTAGCGGTAACGGCTCTAGCCGTGGTCACCACGACCGCGTCGTCCGTGTTCGCTCAACAACCCTCAGTACCTCAAGCGGCCAGTTGCAGCATTCAGGGTGTACCCACCCTCATGCGGTATCAGGGCCTAACCGAATACATTGGTGACATTGTCGTAACCTGCGTGGGCGGAACTCCCGTCCTCAATGGCGTCCAGGTTCCCACCGTGAACTTCCAGGTGGATCTGTTGAACCAGACCAATTTCACCAGCCGGCTTCTGGATGGCGCTAGCCTTCCCGCCCAAAACGGCGGCTTTCCCTATAACGAAGCGATCCTGGCTATCAACGAGCCGGTTCCCACCGCAGGCGCCGGCTATAACAACCCAGCCAATGCGGGACTCTCGTCTCCTTATGGCTCGATCTCCCAGAGGATCTGCCCGGCCAGCGACACCACCGGCCAATGCCTGAACAAAGGCAACGGCAATGGCGGATGGGGCAACGGCAGCGCAGCTCCGGGGTCGTCTTACAATGTCGAGGGCAACTACAACGTATTCCAGGGCTATCTGCACTCGGGTGGCTCCAACCCTGGTAATAACAAAGAAGTCCGCTTCGACGGTATTCCTTTCGATCCTCCTGGCTCGACGGGCACCATCGAGTTCCGCATCACCAACCTCCGGATCGACGCGACTTACTTCTCGGGAGCGGGTCCTGGCATTCAGGTTCCGGTCTACGCTACGGTAACCATCACGGGCACCCAGCCACCGGCCGTTAACGGCACCAACGCGCCGCTCGTCGGCTATGCCACCAACGGTATTGTTGCTCCGGCTCCAACGGAAGTTGGCAGCCCCATCTGCGGCTCCGCCCAGCCTTTCGTCGTTCCGATTCAGGAAGGCTTTGCTTCTTCGTTCAAGCGCAGGACTTGGTTCACCGACAACTTTACGTCCCCTGATCCTACCCACATGTTCGGTTCCGGTACTGGCAACAGTGTCGGCGGGAATTTCACGAAGTATTCCACGCAAAACGTCTTTTCTTATGGGTACTTCACGGAAAGCAACTGGTTTAACAACGATCCAAACGGAGAAGCGAACCTGATTGATCCGGGCGCAGTAGGCTTGGCCACCAACGGCACTCGCCTCTATATCACATTGACCAACATCAATCCTGGCGTAACGGTTACGGCGCCTGGTTATGCCGGCCTGTTCGGCGGTACGCCGATAGTGACGCCTTTCCCCGGAGTGTACTCCCCCTCGGCGACTGTCCCCTCCGGTATCCTGTACCTGGTGGGCATGTCTCCGCCCTACCCAGCCGACTACAGCGGCTACCTGAATACCACCACGCATGCGTCTGACATTTCGTTTGCCGCAACCACCGGCCACACGTCCACCACTTTCGTGTATGAAGTGTTGACTTCCGACCCGGCCTATATCGAAACAGCCTACATCGCTTTCAGAACTGCATACGCTACGGGCCTGTCGACGCCGATTCCTCCGCTGCTCCTTTCTTCATCGGTCGGCTTCGCGCCGCTGGGCGTTACCCCGACGGTCGGCGACTCTCCTGATCCCGTGCCGCTGGGTGTCAATGCTTATCCTCGCTTCCTGCCGGGCCAGGGTCCAGCGCAGCCTGATTGGTACCTCGCGCCTTGCCAGTGCGATTTGCTCTTCCCGTTTGTCGTGACCAATAGCGAATTTGAGACGGGCATCGCAATTGACAATACCTCGTCCGATCCGTATGCCACGACTCGGGCGCCTGGTTACGTCCAGCTGTTCTACTACGAGAACGACTTTACCAAGGCTGGTACCCCAGTTGGCCCGATCGGCAACGACGGTACTCGCTCGGACTTCACGTACACCACCACCAACTGGATCGCTCCTGGTGATCAGTTCCTCTATGTTCTCGGCGCTGGTTCTACAACCACGTCGGCCAACTGGGTAGGAACTGGTTTCCCGACGGCCGCTTCTCCCACGAAGCCCACTGTGGGGCCGGACGCCGGCATCCCCGGAGTTCCTGGCTTCTCGGGCTACATCTTTGCCGTGACTTCGTTCCAATACTGCCACGGTTATGCCTTCATCCAGACAAAGGACAACGGCTTGGCGGAAGGTTACCTCCCGCTGGTTATTGACCGAGGCAGTCGCCTGTCACGTGGCCCCGGCACCCCGAGTGCCTTTGGCGTTCCTGAGCTGAATATTCAGGGACCATCGACCGTTGCGAGAGACGAATACAACAACTAGTTTGTTGAGCTAGTCACAACCACAGAGAAGGGGGAGGGAAACCTCCCCCTTTTTCTATTTCTCCCTTCCTTTCTTTGGCTCCTTCCCCAGTGGGCGACCGATCTCCCAGGGTCAACAAGGTTCCCGGCCAGTCGCCGCTTCTATACCCGCCCAAAATGTTCGGCAGACCCACGCCCATCTGAAGGCCGCGTTTTACCGTGAGGCTCCGAGCCGACAACTTGACGGTCGCGGCTTCCGTTGGGGTTCGCTTGGCGCGAGCTTGAGAGTTTGCAGCAGACACCCACCACAGCCTGAAGGCTGTGATGAAAAAGGCCGTCTTCCCTTGCGCCCTCAAATGTCTGGACT
>JBAUOG010000329.1:0-10017 GCA_049579625.1 Bryobacteraceae bacterium | reverse complement strand
GCCGACAAGTGGGCACAGTCACGTTTTGTGAGCATTTCTTTTCGGGCCGTGGTGGTTGTGGTGGACCTTTCACGGTCAGCACATAGCGCACATTGCGATCGGGCTCTTCGTCCTTGAATCCCTCCTTGAGATCGCCTGCCGGCACTTCATACGGATCTCCCACTGGCGTGTCGCCGCGGTACGCCTGCAGCGTAGCTTTGGCGGCGTTCGCCGTAGTCCAGCTCAGTCGCACCGTCTTACCATCTGCCAGCGCGGCCACTTTGAGAGTGCAGTCGACGATCGTGACGTCCGCTACCGCTTTGCAACTAAACTCCGTACCCCCGCTCTTGCCGAAAACCAGGAACTGGGTTCGTTCTTGTAGCTTAAGCGTGAGCGGTTGTTTTTCTTTGAGCAGGTCTCGTTCGATCGGCCTCGTCATTTTTGCTTCGGTCGTGCCGGGCGGCAGCGTCCACGTCACTTTTACTTCGTCGCCCGGCTTTTCGAGGGTTGTCGGATCAACCGTGATGGTGCATTCCGGTTTGTTCCCGGCGGCCGGCTTCGGGGCGACCTTCACGTCCGCCATGCACACCAGCGTTCCGGCCGGGCCGCTCGCCTTCATCTGATAGCTGTGCGTGCCCGCGCCTTGCGGCGTAACCGTGGCTTTGCCCACCGGTGGCTCGTCGCCGATGTCCGTGATGACCGCGTGATATCCGGACGGCGCACTCCACGTGAGCGTCACCGCCTCTCCTTCGTTGAGCTGCCGCCGATCCGCGACGAGCGTGCAACTGTCTCCAGGACTTCCCCAGAATTCTTTGCAGATAAGCCCGCCGCCCACGGCGCCCACCGGGACCAGTCCCAGCCGCCAGTCCGGGTCGGGGCTGGTGCTGCGTTCATTAACAATCACAGGTATCGAGCCAATCGCTGCTCCGCCGAGCGAGCAGATTGCCACATGTCCCGACGCCGTACCGCCCGCGCCCGAACGGCCTGGACCAGCGCCAGATTGCGAGGCGGTCGCACCCGATTGCGTCGATCCCGTCGTGCTCTCCGGCCTTCCGCGGTCCGGTTCAAAGCGCACCGCCTCGCCCGTCGGTACCGTCACCCGGCTGCCGTCGCGGTCGACAAGAACCGACCCTTCCCGCGTAGCAATCAACAGCGACTGACTCGTCAGCGTCATCAATGCGCGCGTCTTCGCGCTGGGCTGTGCAGAAACGGAAACGTTTCCAGTCCTTATGGAGAGCCCCTGGCCCGCGTCCGTCTGCGCAAAGGTCAGGTTGCCATGGTCCAGCACAACCGCAGTACCGCGTCCCTCCCGCGCCAACGAAATCTGGGTGTTATGCCCGAGAATCAGTTGCGTGCCATCGCTTGTCGTAAGTTCGGCCGCACCGTCGTTCACCTCGATACTGTCGTCGGCCGTGAGGTTCTGGCCTGATAGCAGGGGCGCGCCGCCTATGGTCGCGTTCTTGCTGAGCACCACCACACCTAGTACATTCGAGGCCGGCAACTCGGCGGCAGATGAAGAGGACGTGTGGGTTAACACAGAAAGCGCAAGGCAAAAGGCGGCGCATTTCAGTATCTGAGCCAAAGGTCCCTTGCGGGGCTTGAGACCGGCCTTCAACGACAGCCTGGGCTCCAAACCCCGCATAGGGCCCTCCTCCGAAAATTGGTGTGATGACAGATTAATTCCCGCACCAACGGAGTGTCAATATTTATCTTGCGGTTATTTTTACGGTAGTGTGGGCTATCTAACTTTGGCCTACGTATTTGCTGCTCGATTAGTCGACAGCCACCGGTCGGCCATTCGAAATAGTGCGAAAGCGACTAAGATACCCAGCGCGTCGTCACGAAGGTCCCACCACTCAAAGTAACCGTCGGAGAGACATTGCAGCGTTTCCATGGTCAAGCCAAGTGCGAACGCCGCACCGAGGGCAATCCATTCCTGGCGGCGGGTGTTCGAAATCAGCAGGTACAGTAGCGCTGTGGCGCCAAACGAAATGAAATGGTACGGACGGTGATGGCTGTGTGTGCCGATGCTTTCTTTGACGTAGTCGGGCGACAGCGAGCCAATGATGAGGCACAGCGTCCAGGGCACCGCAATCACTCGAAGTAATCGCTGCGGGACGCGTCGCCTCCAGTCGCCGTTCATATCTTAATTGATTGTCCCAAACCCCCTTCTCAGCCATGCCGCAACGCAATCACAGGGTCCACACTGGCAGCACGCTGAGCCGGCAGAATCGCTGGCTTAAGTGGTCGTCCCCACTTCACCGCTAAAATGATCCCTGAGGTGAAGCATCACAAGGCGACTTGGCTCTTTTCGCGTTGCCGCCTTCGGCGGGATCGTCCTCCTACTAGGCGCATTGGCGCTTGCACTGGGGCAATCGGCCGGCCCCATCATTCAATTCACTGATTCCACCGCTGCGGCGGGAATCCATTTTGTTCACGAAAAAGGAGCCAAGGGGACGCCCACCATTCTGGAAGAGGCGGGCCCTGGTGTCTGTGTGGCCGATTTCGACGGCGATGGCTGGACCGACATCTACTTTGCTAGTGGCCGCGATCTCTATGGCCGCGGAATCGTCGCCCGCAACGCGCTGTATCACAACAATGGGGATGGCACGTTTACCGACGTGACCGAAAGGGCCGGCGTGCCGGGAACCGGCTATGGCCTCGGTTGCATCTGGGGCGACTACGATGACGACGGTTTCCCCGATCTCTACGTCACCCAATATGGAAAAAATGTGCTGTACCACAACAACCGTGATGGAACCTTCACCGACGTCACCGCGAAAGCGCATGTCGACGGCACGGATTTCGGCACGCAGTTTCACACTGGCGCAACCTTCTTTGACTACGACAAAGACGGCAGGCTCGATCTCTACGTGGGCGGCTACGTCACGTTCGGGCCGAAAAGCCGGCGCTATTGCGGTCTCGGCACTCTCGAATCAAGCTGTCCGCCCTCGGCCTACGACGGCTCCGCCGATGTGCTCTATCACAACAACGGGGACGGCACATTCACCAACGTCACCAAGGCAGCCAATGTTTACCAGCCCGCGGGCAAGAATCTCTCCGTGCTGGCGGCAGACTACGACGAAGACGGCTGGACCGATCTCTTCGTTGCCAATGACGGCCTGGAGGCATTTCTCTATCGCAACAATGGCAACGGCACATTCACCGAGTCGGCTTTACCCGCCGGTATCGCACTCACCGAAGATGGCTTGAAGATGGCCGCGATGTGCCTCTCTCTAGGCGATTACGACAACGATGGCCACCTCGATCTGTATATCTCCGATTTTCAACACATGCCTGACCACGTCTGGCACAGCGACGGCAAAGGATCCTTCGATGAAATAAGCCGCCGTATTGGCATCGCCGAGCCCACGAAGAAGGTCCTGAGCTTTGGCGGCGGATTCTTCGACTACGACAACGACGGGTGGCTCGACCTGTTTATCGCCAATGGACACGTCTACCAGGGTGTCGAAACCGCTGAGCCCGGCGTTTCCTACAAGCAGATCAACTCACTGTTCCACAACGACGCGGATGGCCACTTTTCGGAGACCACCAAACAAGCCGGCAACTCATTCTTGACTCCGCACTTAGGTCGAGGCGCGGCGTTCCTCGATTACGACAACGATGGCAGCGTAGACGTGGTTGTCGGTAACAGCGGTGAGGCGCCGCTGCTGATGCATAACGGCGGAGGCACCGGGAACAGCTTCGTGAACTTTCAATTGGTCGGAACGAAGAGCAACCGTGACGCGATGGGTGCGCGCATCCGAATCTTCGCCGGCGGTGTTTCTCAGATGCGTGAGATCTATGGCGGTGGAAGCTACCTCTCCCAGAGTGAGCTGCGCGCTAACTTCGGGCTGGGAAAGAATCAGCGCGTTGACACAGTTGTGGTTGAGTGGCCCAGCGGAATTCGGCAAACGTTCAAAGATATCGAGGCTAACAAGTTCTACCGAATTGATGAGGGCATCGCAACGATGCGCCTTCAGACCCGAAAACGGCCAGGCGCCATGCCATAGCATATACTTGCCGCACATGGCAGACGGCGCATGAAATCGTGCAAATTGACCAGACGAAGCTTGCTGGCTGCCGGACTGGCTGCCGGGGCATCATCTCTTACCGCCCACTCGGCACCGCCCCAAAAGCTGCAACCGAGGGGCGTGCGCTTTGGAGTCCGCACTCCGTTTCCGCAAGGCATGACGCTGCATGAGCGAGCCATGCTCGTCACGAAGTTGGGTTATGACGGTATCGAACTCGGCCCAGAGTGGCTAAACCAGTCGCTCGACGCGATTCAGACCGAGATTGACGGTACCGGCGCCGCAATCAGCGCCATCGTCGGGTCGTTGCAACTCCTGAATCCGGATCCGCAGAAGCGCGCCGAGGCCGTTGAACTCGATCGCCGCCGCCTCGAGATGGCGAAGGCGCTCGGCGCCGATTGTGTTATCGAGGTGCCGGTCTTCGGACCCGACCGATTCACCGACATCACTCCTGTGCTGACCCCGCGCGAAGTCGAAGACCAGCTGCTTATCGGCGGTTTGAAGCAGCTGGTGGGCGATGTTCAACGCACCGGTGTCACACTACTGCTGGAGCCGCTCACTCGCAAAGAGACGCACTACATGAACCTGCAGAGCCACGGTGTGCAGATCGTCCAGGCCGTTGCCACAACCGGCGTCCGGCTGCTCAGCGACTTCTATCACATGCAGCTGGAAGAGCAAGACATCGCCGAGACACTGGCGCGCACCGGCGAGTTCACCGCCTACGTCCATCTCGCCGACGGCGAAAAGCGAACCGAGCCCGGTTCACTCCCCTTCGACTCTCGCCCCGGGTTCCACGCCCTCAAGAAGTGGAACTACTCGGGATGGCTCACTGTCGAGTCCGGCGCAACCGACAATCCCGAAGCCGCCCTGGTGCGTGCCCTGCCGTACCTGAAACGCCAGTGGGCCGAAGCTTAAGCAAGCGGTTTTCGTCGCTTGCTCAAACTCACGCTCGCCGCTCCGTGCTGAACTTCGAGACCGCCTCAGAAGACCCGCACGGTGTGGTCGGGACAATCCACTGACGCGTCATGGAGCAGTCGCTGCGGCAGATCGAGCCCGAACTTGGCCAGAAACGGAAGTATCGAGTACAATCGCTCCTGCAGGTGACGGTGTGGATACACGAGGTCACTTAAGTAAAGCGCCTCACTGGTAGCGCGCGCATCACGGCGCATGGCCTCGCGCGCCGTTTTCTGTTTCAGCTTCTCCAGTTGGTAGAGGATCTTCGATTCGCTCTTACGGGCTGCTGCTTCCAGCGTGGGATCGAAGCGCACCAGTTCGACCCGCAGACCAACCAATTGTGAATCCGTCGCATCCCGCATCGCTGAGAAGTATTCCAGCAAGTGAGCGGGCACAAGCTTAGCGGCGATGCGAGCCCTCACTACTTCCTGGTAGTCGAACAGTTCCGGAACTTGAAGGCCGTATCTCAACATCAGCTTGCCGGCGCGACCATCCAGCAGCGTGAAACCGTTGCGCGGAGCCATCACCGGCATTCTGCCCAACAGTGCGAGGTAGATGACTTGCGACTGAGCCATATAGGCCAATTCGGCCGGGCCACCAACATAGGCAACCGTTGGAAACAGATAATCCTGCATCACTGGCCGGAGCAGCGCGTTCGGTGAGAGGTCGGCCCTGCGGTCCTGGAGTTCCGCGACAGTATACGAACGATCGGCCGATCGAAACTTCCCATCCTGCAACCGAAGCGCAACTCGCTTCCCTTGCTCGAAGAGAAACAGCAGTGACGAATCCGCCTCCAGATTCACTTGCGCGTGGTAGCCATCCGCCACCAGATCGCGATTTCGATGCAGCAGTTCGTCAAGCAGGCCGGGGATTCCTCCAACGGCATCGGCAAGGAACTGCGAAGATATCTGGCGGACCGCCGGCAACAGCGGATCAATAAAGATAAGGTCCAGATTGGCGAGCAGCTCCTTCAGCAACATCAGAAACGATTCGCCGAACGTTGCGTCGGGTAGATAGGTGCGTTCCACCAGCGCCACCACGTCATCCGCATAGGGCAGTGCACCCAATGCCTCGCGCAGGGCGTCGATGGGAATGTCTCGCAGAGGAATGGGCCCCACCGGCTGGCCGCTTCCATTCTGCTCCGTGACCTCTATCTTGGTTGGCCGCGCGGTTTCGTCGAACACCCAGACGTGCGATACCTCTTCCGCGTCATGATCTTCGGTCGCCAGCCAGAAGACCGGCACGGCGGCCAGGCCGTTCTGTGTGAGTTGATGCGCGAGTTTGGCGGCGGTCACGGCTTTGTAAACCGTGTACGCCGGGCCGGAGAAGAGACCGACCTGCTGGCCGGTAACGACCGCCAGGGTTCCGGGCTCCGCCAGTCGCTCCAGATTCGCTGACCCTGGATTCAGCGGCCGAAGTGCCTCAACCAGCGCCTTCCGACGCTCCACCGGATATTCAACCTCTTTGGCAGCCGCGGCGAACGATTCGAGACTATAGGGCCGGTGCGGAAAGAACTTCGCAACCTTCTCAAAATCGTAGAGATAATCGTTAAACAGGGCGCTCGTGCCAGGGATCAGAGTGTGTGGAATACATTGAGGTTCCATCGAAGGCACAATTCGGCGTCGAGTTAGCTGATGACGCCAGCAGACCCAAAGTTACCAAATGTTCGACCAAAGGACAGTGGACAATAGAGAAAGACGATCGCCTTCATGACCGAACAAGAATTCAAGACCCGAGCTGACCAGGCGCTGGACTCGCTCTACAAGAAGCTGTCCGCCGCCACAGACAACTACGAATTCGAGCCCGACTTCAATTCTGGGGCCCTCTCCATAGAGTTCGAGGAGCCCAAAGGCAAGTTTGTGATCAGTCCAAATACGCCCGTGCGGCAGATCTGGATCTCGGCGCATTCCAGAAGCTTCAAGCTCGACTGGCAAGACGACCAACGTGCCTTCGTGCTGCCGGACACGGGTCAAACGCTCGATTCGTTCATCGAAGGGGCCATAAGCCAGCATCTGGGCGAAGCGGTGTCGCTCTAGGGCGCCGAAACAGACTTACTGCTCATGGCCGGCGTCTACATTTCCTATCCCTTCTGCTCCCAAAAGTGCACATACTGCAACTTCGCGTCGGGCGTGTATCCTGTGGCGGCTCAAAGACGATATGAGGCGGCGCTGTTGGCCGAGATCGATCAACACCAATGGGCCTGGAAACCGGAGACGCTCTACCTCGGCGGCGGGACGCCAAGCCAGATGGATCTCGGCGTATTGCGTGACGCCATGGCTCGCATACCGGCCCAGTCGCTGGTAGAGACCACGCTGGAGTGCGCGCCGGGTACTGTGACCCAGGAGCGCGCCGCTGCCTGGGCCGCAATGGGCATCAATCGGATCAGCCTCGGCGTGCAGTCGTTTGTCACCCGGGAACTGCGCCAGACCGGCCGAAAACACACAGCGGAAACCGTTGAATCGGACATCAACTTGCTCGCTGAAGTGGGAATCACCAACGTCAATATCGACCTGATCGCGGGGCTACCCGGACAGACCGCCGCTTCCTGGCTCGCCTCCCTGGATTGGGTTGAGCGTCTCCATCCTCCGCATGTCTCCGTTTACATCTTTGAGATCGACGACGACAGCGCGCTGGGCCGCGAGGCAACGCTCGGCGGTGTTCGCTATGGCGCCGAGTTCCTGCCATCCGACGATCAGGTGGCCGATTGCTATGAAGCAGCAGTGGAGCGGCTCAACGCCCTCGGCATTCCGCGCTACGAGGTTTCGAACTTCGCGCGGCCGGGCTTCGAATCCCACCACAACTTGAAGTACTGGCAATTGGAACCGTACGCCGGGTTCGGTCTGGACGCGCACTCCTTCGACGGCGTGATGCGAACCAACAATACCGACGAGCTCGATACCTACTTGCGCACGATCGAGGAGCAACGCCGGCCCGAGCGCTGCCAGGTGCGCGCCGACACCGAAGAGGAGCACTTCTTCGTCGGTTTGCGTCTTGCTCGTGGCATCGAACCCTCCGCGAGGGAATGGCTCCGGTTCGCGAGCGCCATTGCACGATCGGTGGATGCCGGCCTAATGAAGAATGAAGGAGGCCGCTTGCGCCTGACGGATCGTGGCATTCTAATCTCGAACGACGTACTGCAGGAATTTGTGAATGTCTGAGCCCCTGATCGACCTGCGCAGCGATACCGTAACCCGCCCGACCGCGGAGATGCGCGCCGCTATGGCGGCCGCCGTTGTCGGCGACGACGTGTACGGCGAAGATCCCACTATCAACCGGCTGGAGCGTCGGGCCGCCGAAGTGTTTGAGAAGCAGGCGGCGCTGTTCGTGCCCACCGGCACGATGGGAAACACCATCGCCATCAAACTGCACACCAACCATGGTGAAGAGGTGCTGTGCGAGGCCCACTCGCATGTGCTCGATTGGGAGCTCTCAATGATGGCGTGGTTTGCCGGGTGTGTGGCGCGATCCGTGCCAACCCCGGACGGCATTCTGCATTGGGAACAGATTGAACCCGCCCTGCGCAAGCCGGGTCCGCACAACGCCACGACAACGCTCATCGTTATTGAGAACACGCACAACATGGCCGGCGGCACTGTGTACCCGCAAGCAGAGATAGACTGCATCTGCGGCGGAGCACACGCTCTCGGACTCAAGGTACACATGGATGGGGCCCGTGTATTCAACGCCTCGGTGGCAAGCAGCGTGCCCGTGTCTCGGATCACCCGCGACTTGGATAGCGTCATGTTTTGCGTTTCTAAAGGATTGGCCGCGCCCGTCGGATCTCTGCTGGTGGGAACCAAGGAAGCGATCGCGCGTGGGCGGGCTTTCCGCAAACGCCTCGGCGGTGGCATGCGCCAGGCCGGCATCCTCGCGGCTGCGGGGCTGATTGCGTTGGAACAGATGCCCCAGCGTCTGGCGGAGGATCACCGCAACGCCAACCTGCTCGCCAGTGGACTCGCGTCCATTCCACAAATCCGTTTTGACCGCTCGCTGGTTCAGACCAACATTGTGATCTTCGACATCGCGGATCTCGGCCTCACCGCGGAAGAGTTCACGGCAGCGCTGAAACAACGCGGCGTACTCGCCAGCGTCGTGGGCAGCTCCAGGGTACGTCTGGTTACGCACCTGGACGTCACCGACGAGCAATGTGCGCAGGCAGTCGGCGTGATTGCGGACGTTGCAGCGGAGGCTCACTCCGACAAGATGGGCTCGTGCACGTCCCTCGATTTCGGCCGGAGTTCCTGATGGCGATCAAGGTAACGGACGCAGGCGTTCCAGCGCAGTAGCGCGTCGTCATTGCCCGCCGGCCGCACACGCTCGGCTTCCTCGAAATGATGAAGGGCATTGACGAGCCAATCGTAGACGTCGCCGTTGGAGCCCATCGCACCTCCACTGTGGTGCGCTTTCGCTCGGCGCTCCCAGACGATACCGGAATAATAGGCGCGATCGTAGTCCACTTCCAGGGCAGAAATCTCGTTCAGGGCAGTCGCAAACACGCGTTTGTCCTGGTGGATCTGGTCGGTCAGCGCGAGGATCAGGCTGACGCGTGCCTGCCGGTTCGCCCGGTCGACGGCGAGGATGTCGCGGCAGATGCTCTCGGCTTCGCTGGGCTCGTTCAGCAAGCGGTAACGCTCCGCCTTAGCCAGTGATCCCTCAACACTGTCGCGAGAAATGGGCTTTAGCGCGAACATGTGACCTCCTTCGAGCTAAATAATATGGAACAACTGCTTGATCGGATCGAAGAACTTGTCCACGACCCGTTCCTTGAGTGGAATGATCGCGTTTTCGGTAATTGTAATCGATTCCGGGCATACCTGGCGGCAGCATGTCGTGATGTTGCAATAGCCGATGTTGTGCTTCTTCTTTAAGTCGCTGACGCGGTCTTCCGTATCCAGAGGATGCATCTCCAGCGCGGCGGCATAGACCAGGTAGCGCGGGCCGACAAACTCATCGTGCTTGTGGTGTTCCCGCAGCACGTGACATACATCCTGACAAAGAAAGCACTCGATGCACTTGCGAAACTCCTGCACGCGTTCAACATCGGCCTGCTGCA
>JBAUOG010000328.1:0-5727 GCA_049579625.1 Bryobacteraceae bacterium | reverse complement strand
GATCAACGCAACCGCAACCCGCCTGGTCACCTCGGTGAACGGAGTGGGACGCAACCTGGCGGTGGTCATCGACCAGGGCGTGCAGGAAAACAAGTTCGCGCAGTAGCAGTTTCTGTCTTGGCGGGATCTCAAACCATCCGCCATCCAGCAGAGAGTAATTAAGCAACTTTAATTTGTTAGGGAGTATAGGTAAGGAAATATGGCGGATATCAACGCGATCGCAGAACAGATTCAGGGCCTGACGTTGCTTGAGGCGTCACAGCTCGTGAAGCTACTTGAAGAGAAGCTGGGCGTTTCGGCGGCAGCGGCCAGCGCGGCTGTCGCAGCTCCTGCAGGCGGCGGTGCGGCGGCAGCGGCTCCGGTGGAAGAGAAGACTGAATTCACGGTGGTCCTCACTGGCGTTGGTGCCAATAAGATCAACGTTATCAAGGCGGTACGTGAAGTCACCAGCCTCGGTCTGAAGGAAGCCAAGGACCTCGTCGACGGCGCTCCGAAGCCGATCAAGGAAGGCGTAAATAAGGAAGAAGCTGAGGCGATCAAGAAGAAGTTTGTTGACGCCGGCGCCACGGTTGAAGTTAAGTAGAGGGTACGGGTCATCAACCCGTCAGGAGAGGTGTGCCGATCGTGTCATTTGACTCGGTCGGCCCTTTACTGTTATCCTCGAGGGGTAGTTCCCGGAGAAATCCGGCTTCGCCTCGTGATCCCATCTTCCTGTGTAGACTCCCGCGCGGTCTGGGTGACAGCGCGGGAATTTGGCATGCCCAAAATTCACTGGCCCAATTTGCGACCCAAATGCCCGGTGGTGTGCTTGCCTTTTCCCCGAGAGGTCCGCCAAGAGTTCCAGAGGCCAGAGTCGAAATGATATCCGGCAAAACTCTATCGGTTGTTTCTGGCTTATCGTTTAGAGCTGTTTTCCCCGCGCACCCCTTAGGACTGCGCAAGCTTCTGTTGGCGGACCGCCCCGGTTCGTCGCAGATGGTGATCGTCGCGTAGGTTTCTGCGGCGTTCGGTTACATCAGGATTCGCATGGCACCAAGTTCTGTTCGGGACGATCTCGGTCGCGCTGGCGTGGTGAAACGCGGTCGAGCCACTGGTGGTCTCAGGCAGAAAGTGGTGCTTTTGTTTCGTGCCATCGGTTTTCAGAAGGATTTGTTTGGCCGCACCGCGGCGGCTGGACAACACAGACAGGGGAATCGCCAAGCGCTGCGCCGAGCGTTGCAGGGCGTATTCCTAGGAGCCCAAAGGAAAAGCATTAGATGCCAAACGTGTCATACGGTTCTCCCCGCGAGAGAGTTGACTTTTCGAAGATCAAGACTTCGATTCCCATTCCTAACCTCATTGAAGTGCAGAAGCGTTCGTATGAACGGTTCCTGCAGATGGACCTTCTCCCCAAGGAACGTGAAGACGGCGGCCTGCAAAGCGTTTTTAGCTCCGTCTTTCCGATTTCTGATTTCCGTGGTCTGAGCCAGCTCGAGTTCGTCGATTATTCCATCGGCAACTGGGAGTGCAAGTGCGGCAACCTGAAGGGCCTACATCACCTGCGCACCATTTGCCGCAATCCGAATTGCGGAGCCGAAATCAAAACCGATCCGTTCCACTCGGGCGATGTTTTGTGCCACAGGTGCGGCACATTCAACAAGAACATTGTTACGTTCTGCAACCGCTGCGGCGATCCTGTAGCTCTGCAGTTGAAGTACGAGGTGCCGGAGTGCGAAGAGCGCGGCATGACGTACGCGGCGCCTCTGAAGGTCACCATCCGCCTGACGGTCTACGACAAAGATCCCGAGACCGGCAACAAGACGGTTCGCGACATCAAAGAGCAGGAAGTCTTCTTCGGCGAGATTCCGCTGATGACCGAGAACGGGACGTTCATCATCAACGGCACCGAGCGCGTCATCGTTTCACAGTTGCATCGTTCGCCGGGCGTGTTCTTCGAACGCGTGCAGGCGCAGGGCTACTTCCTTGGCAAGATCATTCCCTATCGCGGAAGCTGGGTGGAATTCGAGTACGACAATAAGAACCTCCTCTATGTCCGCATCGATCGGAAACGCAAGTTCTATGGAACGGTGTTTCTGCGCGCTTTGGGTCTCAAGACCGATTCCGAGATCATCCGGGCGTTCTACAAGCTTTCAAACATCAGCCTCAAGGATAAGAAGCTGTTCTGGAAGGTGAACGAAAGCCTCATAGGAACGAAGCTCTCTTACCTCATCGCGAACAAAGCGGGCGAGACGGTGGTTGCGCAGGGCAAGAAGATCACCAACTCGGTCTTCCGCGAAATCCAGAAGCACAAAATCGAGCAGGTGGAAGTTGCGCCGAACGATCTGGAAGGCGCGTTCGTTGCGGCTGACGTCGTCGACATGTCGACTGGCGAAGTTCTGGTGGAAGCCAACCACGAGCTGACCTCGACCACTATCGGGAAACTGGCCGACGCCGGCATCACCGACTTTGAAATCTTCTTCCCCGAGCGCGATGAGGCGGGCAATGTTATTTCCGCCACCCTGCGCAAAGATGGCGTGAAGAGCCAGAACGACGCGCTGCTGGAAATCTACCGCAAGCTTCGCCCCGGTGACCCGCCCACTCTCGATACGGCGACCCAGTTATTCCAAGGCATGTTCTTCGATCCGCGCAAGTACGATTTCTCGCGCGTGGGCCGGATGAAGTTCAACATCAAGCTCTACGACAAGGCCGATTCAACGCCGCTCGACCGGCGGACGCTCGATCAGCATGACTTCATCGACACAATCCTCTACCTGTTGAAATTGCGCCGTGGCATCGGCGCCGTCGACGACATCGATCACTTGGGCAACCGCCGCGTCAGGGCGGTGGGTGAGCTTCTTGAGAACCAGTTCCGTATCGGTTTGGTCCGTATGGAACGCGCCATTAAGGAAAAGATGTCGGTCTACCAGGAAATGTCGACGGCTATGCCGCACGACCTGGTGAATGCCAAGCCGGTGATGGCTGCGATTCGCGAATTCTTCGGATCGAGCCAGCTCTCGCAGTTCATGGATCAAACCAATCCGCTTTCTGAGATTACGCACAAACGGCGTCTCTCAGCGCTTGGACCGGGTGGTCTCTCCCGCGAACGCGCGGGTTTCGAGGTTCGCGACGTACACCCGACGCACTACGGCCGCATTTGTCCGATTGAGACGCCGGAAGGCCCGAACATCGGTCTCATCTCCTCCCTATCGTGCTTTGCGCGAATCAACGAATATGGATTCATCGAGAGTCCGTACCGCCGCGTTAAAGACGGAACGCTGGTCGACGAGGTCAAGATTCTCAATCCAGGCGATACTCACTTCAAGGTGGGACAGGTCGTTTCCCGAGCGGACATCGACAAGGCCAACTCAGCCCTTGCAGCCACCAAGCAACACGCCGAAACGGAAGCGCATTGCGATTACCTCTCGGCTTGGGAAGAAGACAAGTACCTGATCGCTCAGGCCAACGTCACCATCAACAAAGTCGGACGCATCGTGGACGACCTGGTCGATGCACGGCAAGCCGGCAACTTTGTCCTGAAACACCGGGACGAAGTGGAGTACATGGACGTTAGCCCGAAGCAACTTGTTTCGGTAGCGGCGAGCCTGATCCCGTTCCTTGAGAACGACGATGCGAACCGCGCGCTCATGGGTTCAAACATGCAGCGTCAGGCCGTACCTTTGCTCCGAGCAGAAGCGCCCTATGTCGGTACCGGCATGGAGATGGTCACGGCGCGCGATTCTGGCGCAGTGGTCATTTGCAAACGCGCCGGCGTTGTCGACTCGGTCGACAGCGAACGCATTATTGTACGCGTCGAAGGCAGCGGTCATGAGGGACAGATGTCGCGCGAAGTTGGCGCGGACATCTACCAGATGACCAAGTTCAAGCGCTCCAACCAGAACACCTGTATCAGCCAGAAGCCGATTGTGCAGCAGGGCCAGAAGGTGAAGAAGGGCGACGTGCTGGCCGACGGGCCTTGCACGGAGAGCGGTGAGTTGGCGCTCGGCCGGAACGTGCTGGTCGCGTTCATGCCGTGGCGCGGCTACAACTTCGAAGACGCCATCGTCGTCAGCGAAAAGTTGGTGAAGGAAGATTACTACACCTCGATTCACATTGAGGAGTTCGAGATCGAAGCCCGCGACACCAAGCTGGGACCGGAGGAAATCACTCGCGACATTCCAAACATCGCTGAGTCTTTCCTGCGCAACCTGGATGAAAGCGGCGTGATTCGCATCGGCGCTACCGTAAAGCCGGGCGACATTCTGGTAGGCAAGGTGACTCCCAAGGGCGAAACCCAGTTGACGCCGGAAGAGAAACTGCTCCGCGCGATCTTCGGCGAAAAAGCCGGCGACGTTAAGGATGCCTCGCTCTACTGCCCGCCGGGAATCGAAGGCACTATCGTTGATTGCAAGGTGTTCTCCCGCAAGGGCGCCGAGCTCGACGAACGCTCCAAGCAGATCCTGACTCAGCAGGAAGAACGTCTGCACCGCAATCTCGAGGACGAAAAGCGCATTCTCAACGACGAGCGCGCCAAACGTCTGGAGCGATTGCTGCATGACAAGCAACTGCAGGCCGATCTGCACGACGAAAAGACCAACAAACGGCTAATCTCGAAGGATATGCCGCTGACGCGCGACGTGCTCGAAAAACTGCGCGCCCGCGACTTGAAGCGTATGCGGCTGTCCAATAAGGATCCGCGGCTGAACGAACAAATCGACGAGATCGAGGAAATGACCTCTCGTCAGATCGCAGTGCTCGAAAAGATCACCGAAGAGAAAATTGCCAAACTGCGTAAGGGCGATGAACTGCCTCCGGGCGTCATCAAGCTCGTCAAGTGCTACATCGCGATGAAGCGCAAGCTGTCGGTCGGCGACAAGATGGCCGGCCGTCACGGTAACAAGGGCGTCATTGCCCGCATCGTGCCCGAAGAGGACATGCCTTACATGCCGGATGGCACGCCGGTGGAGATCGTATTGAATCCGCTCGGCGTTCCGTCCCGTATGAACGTCGGTCAGATTCTGGAAACGCACTTGGGCTGGGCTGCTGAAAAGCTGGGTCTTCACTTCGCAACGCCGGTGTTCGACGGCGCCACCGAAAAGGACATCAAGAGCCGATTGAGCGAGGCCGGGTTACCCACCTCGGGCAAGATTAACTTGCACGATGGCATGACCGGGCTGCCATTCGAGCAGCCGATCACGGTGGGCTACATTTACATGCTGAAGTTGTCACACCTGGTGGACGACAAGATTCACGCACGTTCGATTGGACCGTACTCCTTGATTACCCAGCAACCTCTGGGTGGCAAGGCGCAGTTCGGCGGCCAGCGGTTCGGCGAGATGGAAGTGTGGGCGCTTGAAGCTTACGGCGCAGCGTACATCTTGCAAGAGTTGTTGACGGCGAAATCGGATGACGTGTACGGACGCGCCAAAATCTACGAAGCAATCGTCAAGGGCGAAGCGGCCGCGGAACCGGGCGTGCCGGAGTCGTTCAACGTGCTGATACGCGAGTTACAGAGCCTGTGCCTCGACGTGGAACTGATGAAGAAGCCACGCGAGTTGCCGGACCTGGCGCACGCGGCGGATTAGCTCTCAATAGGTGTGGAGCGGGGCCGGCAGACGTCGCGCTCCACACTGGAATTTCTGATGCTGGTTTGAAGGAAATGGCGTCTGTCTCCATTTTCTGATGGGTGCTGAAGGGTTACTAAGGATCATTCATGTATCGTTCTTCTCCTTACGACAGGGCCAATTTAAT
>JBAUOG010000327.1:0-2265 GCA_049579625.1 Bryobacteraceae bacterium | reverse complement strand
GTTCGGGATGGGTTCTCGCTGGGCACGGTCTTCGCGATGGCCCAGACGCCCGACGGGTATCTCTGGCTCGGCTCGGAATTCGGCTTGTTTCGTTTCGACGGCGTTCACTTCGTCTCGTGGCAACCGCCTGCAGGTCAGCATCTCCCGCAGAGTCCTTACAGCTTGATCGTCACGCGGGGCGGCACTCTTTGGATTGGCACGTTTGCCGGCCTTGTGAGCTGGAACGGCGTCAAGCTGACCCGGTACCCGCAGCTTGATGGATTGTTTGTGACGTCGCTGCTCGAAGACCGCCAGGGAACGGTGTGGGCGGGCACACTGGGCGGCTCACCCGGTACTCCCACAGGCCGGCTGTGCGCAATCCGAAGTGGCAGCGCACACTGCTACCTGGAGGATGGTGCTTTCGGCTCATTCGTTTGGAGTTTGGGTGAGGACAGCTCAGGCACTCTCTGGGCCGGCGCAGAGTCTGGGCTTTGGCGATGGAAGCCCGGTTCTCCAAGGCGATATGCGACGCCGGGAATGCGGACCGGTGACATGACGACGGCCGACGACGGACGCCTGCTAATTGGAGTCAGCGGCGCGGGCCTCAAGCAGGTGGTCGGCGACAAACTGGAATCGTACCCGATTCGCGGTGCAAGCAATCCGAATGCGCTGCTCACGGACCGCGATGTCGATTCGAATAAACTGCTCCGGGACCACGACGGCGGTCTCTGGATCGGAACCCATCAGCGCGGGCTCATCCACGTACACCAGGGCCGGGCAGACGTACTTACGAAGTCAGATGGCCTCTCAGGAGATATCACTTGCAGTCTTTTCGAGGATCGTGAAGGCAACGTCTGGGTCGCCACCTCCGGAGGGCTGGACCGCTTTCGAGAGCTTCCCGTCACTACCGTTTCTACGAAACAAGGTTTGTCCAGCGATGCTGTCAAGTCCGTGATCGCAGCCACAGATGGGAGCATTTGGGTAGCCACCCACGACGGGTTGACGAGGTGGAACAAAGGAAAGACTACAATCTTCCGTAAAGCAAGTGGACTGCCGGATGATGCGATGCAGTCTCTGTTCCAGGACTATCGGGGGCGAATCTGGGCTTTCACAGCTCACGGACTTGCCAATTTCAACGACGGCAGTTTTGTTGCCGTAAGTGGCGTACCTAGCACAGAAGTGTATTCCATGACAGGGGGCAAGGCGGGCAGCCTCTGGCTTTCAGGAAACAAGGGACTCTCGCACCTGCTCAATGGACGTTTGGTGGAACATTTCCCGTGGTCAGTGCTGGGACGTAGCCAACAGGCCAAGGTTCTACTCTTTGACGGTGAGCGCGGCGGGATATGGCTTTCGTTCTGGAAGGACGGCGGCGTGTTGTACTTCAAGGATGGTCAGATCCGCGCGTCCTACACACCTGCGGAAGGGCTTGGAAAGGGCGTTGTCCCCGGTCTTGAGCTCGACTCAGATGGGGCGCTGTGGGCCGCAACCGAGGGCGGCCTGAGCCGGATTAAAGACGGCCGCATCGCCACGCTCACAACCAGGAATGGTTTGCCCTGCGACGCGGTTCACTGGACGATCAAGGACGATGATCGTTCGTTCTGGTTGTACGCGGCCTGCGGCCTGGTTCGCATCACGCGGACCGAACTGGACGCGTGGATCGCCGATCCGAAGCGGAGGGTTGAGACGACCGTGTGGGGTGTTGCGGACGGTGTCGGGCTCCACCCGGCGTCGCCTGCCTACTTCGGTCCTCCCTCCGCGAAGTCCAGCGAAGGCAAACTGTGGTTCGCGATGGGAGAAGGGATCCAAGTCGTCGATCCTCATCATCTTGCTGTGAACCAGCTCCCTCCACCGGTCCACATCGAGCAGGTCGTTGCCGACCACAAAACGTATTGGCAGAACTTAACGGCCGCCGCGGTTCCTAACTTGCGTCTGCCGTCGCTCACGCGCGACCTGCAGATCGATTACACAGCTCTTAGCCTCGTCGCGCCGGAGAAGGTTCATTTCAAGTACAAGCTGGAGGGCCAGGATGCGGACTGGAAGGAAGTGATCAACGACCGCCAGGCGCAGTATACCAATCTTCCTCCCCGCCATTACCGCTTCCGCGTAATTGCCTCTAACAACAGCGGGGTGTGGAACGAGGCTGGCGACTCGCTGGAGTTTTCTATTGACCCAGCTTTTTACCAAACGAATTGGTTTCGGGCACTCTGCGCGGCCGTCTCTCTGGTGCTGCTTTGGGCGGCGTACCGATTCCGTGTCCGGCAGCTCCGCCGGCAGTTCCAGGTCACC
>JBAUOG010000326.1:0-7678 GCA_049579625.1 Bryobacteraceae bacterium | reverse complement strand
GTTTCTTTCCGCGTCTCCGATTGCTGCTCCTTCCTTTGTCGAAGGCTCCTCCATTGATCCCGATGTTGCTGTCTCTAGGCTGGCCGGTGTCGTGAGTGGCGTTGCAAAGCGGATGGGCCGTGCCGATCTTGGACCTGAGATGAATGAGCCACCTGGTTTTGAAGACTACGACGAACGAGAAGTTCATCGCGGCGGCGTCAGGAGCATTCATGCCTGAAACCATCCATCTCATCGACATCAACGAGCTTTCCCGGCTTCTGAGTGTGCCCAAGGGTACGCTGTACCAGTGGGTCTATCTCCGCCGCATCCCCTTCATAAAAGCGGGCCGCTCTCTGCGCTTCGACCCACAGGAGGTTCTCCAGTCGCTACCGCATTCGCCTACAATGGATCAGGCTGGCCAGAGGTGGAAAGGTCATTAACGTGGCAATCTACCGAAGAGGCCGTATCTGGTATGCGGATTTTTACAACGGCAAGTCGAGAGTGCAGGTAAGCACCGGCACTGCAAACCGGCGCGAGGCTGAGAAATTCCTGGCCTTGCGAGTATCCGAAGTCGAGCGCGGGGAATTCGTCAGGCCCGCCCGGATCACCCTTGCCGAACTGGGGGCTCACTACATGGATTACGCAAAGGCCAACAAGCGATCGTGGTTGCGGGATCAGCAGATCCTGACGCACCTCAACAGTGCGTTCGGGACGACGCTGCTTCCCGACATTACGGCGCTACCCATAGAGCGCTACAAACTCCTGCGGCTGGAGGCGGTCAGTCCGGCAACAGTCAACCGCGAGTTGGCAGGCCTGAAGCGTCTATTCAACGTGGCGGAACAATGGGGGCTGTTCAGGGGCAGGAATCCTGTCAAGGACGTTCGGTTCCTGGATGAGAACAACCTGAAACTCCGAACGCTATCGGACGAGGAGGAAGCGGCGCTTCTGTCCCGCTGCTCGCCTTACCTTCAGGACCTGGTGGCGTTCGCGATCAACACTGGGCTTCGGCTCGGGGATATTCTCAATCTTACTTGGAAGGAGGTGGACCTCGAGAATGGCGTCCTCAAGCTGCTCGTTCGCAAGAACCGGCGCATGCTGGAGGTGCCGCTCAATGATACAGCGCTGTCTATCGTCAACGGCTGGCACGGGATCAGGAAATCCGACGTTGTTTTTTACAATCCCGAAACCGGCGGCCGGTGGAAGGACCTGTGGCTTGGATTGAAAAAAGCCTGCCGCCAGGCCAACCTGAACGACGTGACATGGCACACCTTCCGTCACACGTTCGCGTCGAGGCTCAACGGCAACGGCGCGGATCTGGTAACGGTCAAGGAGCTTCTCGGGCATGCCGACATTAAGACGACGATGCGGTATGCGCACACGAACCGCGAGGCGAAGCGGAGAGCGGTGCGCGGTCTAGGGAGTAAAAGTAGTGACAAAGTGGTGACATTGCCTGGCCCTGGGAAGAAATCGGCGTAGTGACAGCGGATGCAAGTTGTGGGAAAATCAGGGAGTCCCGATGCGGTGAGGTGCGAGAGCGGTTGAATCGGGCGGTCTCGAAAACCGTTGAACCTTCACGGGTTCCGTGGGTTCGAATCCCACCCTCACCGCCAGAATAGAATCAAACAGTTACGGGCAAATCAACAAAACGGTGGGCAATGGTGGGCAATAATGCTACGATGCAGTCAGCGCCATGGCACTCAATCTGTACCGCCGTCACCTCCGCGTAGCCCGCAAGTGCGTCGGCGGCCACGAGCCTGATTCCCGTAGTTACGAGCCGGACGAACTGAGGCGCGGCTGGAAGAAATGTCATTGCCCGATTTACCTCTGTGGGACACTCGGCGGCCGGTTTAGAAGACGCAACAGCGAGCAGACAAAGTGGGAAGACGCCAAGGTCGTAGCTGCGGCCTTAGAGGTCGTCAACTCCTGGGATGGTAAGCCGATCGTCGTACCCGCAGTGGCAGCGCCGGAAGAGTCGCAACCGAGACGCGTCACGATTGTCGACGCCTGCGCCGTATTCCTATCATTGCGGGAGGGAGAGAAGATTGCGCCAGCCACCCTCCGAAAATATAGAACCTTCACCAAGCAACTTCGCGTCTGCGCCGACGCTGAGGGCTACCTCATGCTCGATCAGTTTACAGTGGCGGACGTCGACGCGTTGTACAGCGGGTTGAAGCTCGGGGTGCGCACGAAAGCCAAGTGGCTTGGAACTCTGCGGGCTTTCTTCCGGTTCTGCGTGAACCGCGAGTGGCTGCCGAAGAGCCCCGTAAGCGGCGATCTAAAGGCTCCGCGGGGTTCAACCCGTGTGGCAAATAAGATACCCTTCACCGATGAGGAATTGGCTCGTATCATCAATGCGTGCGACTTTCTGGGAGAGGTGACGTGGTCGAACTGGCAGCGCAAAGGCGTATGGACAGGTGAAGATGCCAAGGATTTTATCTGGACGCTTACCTTCACCGGTCTGCGGATTTCGGACGTTGCGCTGTTCGATATTAACCGCCTTCAGGGCAACGAGGTGTTCTTGAGGGCCAAGAAGAATGGCGGCGATGTCTTCGTATTCGTTCCCGATTGGCTTCGCGACAGGCTGAGACAGCGATCGAAGAAGTGGGGTCCGATGTTGTTCGTGGTCGGCGACTCCGCGCGGCTTGAAACCGTCACCGACACATGGCGCCGGAAGCTCAACAAAGTGTTTGATCTCTCTGGGAGGTTCGACGAGCGCCCAACTCCGCATCGATTCCGGCACACCTTTGCTCGCATTCTCCTCCAGCGCGGAGTGCCGGTAGCAGATGTGGCGGACTTGCTGGGAGACAATGAGAAGACCGTGCGGGAGCACTATGCCCGGTGGGTGCCGGAGCGCCAGGCGCGGCTCACAAGAATCCTCCAAGAGGCGTTCGACGACAAGCCGAGACCAAAGCTAGTCGCTCTACCGGGCGGGCGATCCTAGCTGGAATTCAAGAGTCGCGTGTGAATTCGATGCGCAGCTGACTCCGGCACGGCGTACACCGTATGCGCCTTCTTCCGGCCCATGCGGATCTTGATGACGCCGGGATCGTCTTTGACAAGCTTGCGTACCGTTTCGCGCCCGAGACCCCAAGCCCGAGCAAGTTCGCCAATGCGGTAGTGCTTCTCGAACGTTGTCTTCTCTACCTCCACAGCGCCCCCTTCACGTGACGAAAGGTCGATGTCTGCCTGATTCGGCGTTGAAGAACTTCAGGTTTCATGCAAGAATTCCGGACAGACAGAGGCTGTACGGGTAGGATGTTGGACATGATTTGCGTCGTTTCCGGTATCAGTCCCTCCTTACGAACTGAACAATCTGAATGTAGACCAAGTCTTTTGAGCTTTACAAGAGTTCGATGCAGCAGCTATGCATGTTTTGCAACATTTTCGCCCATAACTGTTTGGGAAGAAAGAAATGAGCCTGGCCAAGAAATCTTTCAAAATCTGCTTAAGTGGTTCGAGGATCATCAAGAGTCTGTGAAGAAGCCGACAAAGAAGAGCGTGTCTGCAACCGGCAAGGAAGACTGGACCATTCCGGTTTGGCTTCGGGCCACGGACTCCTTCTACAGGAAACTCAACAAGGTGGCGACCGAATGTGGGTTTACTCGTTATGACACTCTCAATCGAGGTCTGGATTGCCCTCTCGCGCGAGACGCGGAAACGACAGTCAGCGCTCAACAAGAAGATCAAAAGCGATAGCCAAAGAGAGCCGTTCCGCAAGACTGTCGGCGAGGTGTTTGAGAATACCGGGGGACTGTGATACCCGAACAAAAACGCGCACCGGCCAGAAAAGTGCGCGGGCGCGTTGGAGCAAACGCGAAAAGACGGACGGAGAGAATTAATTAGACGGAAGTGGGGCACGCCGCCGGCAATCGCAAAACTGTCGAGCGGCACCGCGATTGCTCGCTGGAAGTCGGTGTATCAGTCCGTTAGTGACTTTTGGGTGTGATCGACGCCGTCCGATACACGCACGGATACTACATCATTGTCCCGCCATTCCGCCTGTGGATAATAAATCGAGTGTCGACCACGTTCGAGGGTACGTTTTCGAATCCCTCCGATGATGGGCTGCCAGATGCGCCACTGTGGGGGCTCACCGTTCAAATAGTGAACCACTACGTTCGTATCGAGGAGCGCCAATCCAGGCTCTCCCACTGTACGTCGCCGTTGCCCTTGAGCAGTCCGGCGACCTTCGCGGAAGTCCGGAAAGGCTCCAGGAAGCGCCAGAGACCCGGGGAGCCAGGTTGTCCCCACTGACATGGTGACTTCGATCCGCCACCCACTTGCTGGTGCTAACCTTTGCCGCCCTGGCGGCTTTGGGAACGAGTCGCCCCACGTCGTCGCTCGGGTAGATTGACAGGTGTGCCATCGACGCAATAGATATAGATCAGGATGGCGTGAATTGAGCGCGTTTTGAAAGCAGTCCTAAAGCCTGCGCAGTCCCTCGAAGTTCAGCTTCGCGCACAACAGTTCGCTCGTCGCCGCGCTTGTTGGCTTCAGCGAGATGCACCTGAACCAGTCTCTTCGGTGACGGCCTCGCCGGCTAGCAAAGCAACCCATGACAAAGCCCGTCAGAGCGCGTGGTTCAGTGCCAGCATACGGATGAGCAACTCTTTTTTCGTCGCTCCGAGCCCGCACAAGCGCATCCCGGCAGCTGCTTCGTTTTGTGGAACTCATCGTACCCGCGGCGGCAGAACCGATCAAGGCTCGAACCCTACGGGCGGCTTCGCCGGCCTTGATCGAACCTCCCGCCCCGTAATTCAGTTCCACTTATGCAAAACAAAGCAAGACCGAGCAGCCTGCATTTCAAGGCGATTATCGCCAGGCTTGGTTTCTGGAATCATCCTTGTCTCGGCGCCCCAACCGGCCCGTGTCGGTCACAACTCCCGACAAAGCAGCCAACCTTTAGCGGGATACTAAAGGTCAAAGCTGTTGAAGTGACCACCAATTTTGAAGACCCCTACAAGCGCGCAAGGCGCTCTGACTTACATCGGTTCCTCGCTGTTTGCGGCCGTGGATGTCGTATGCCGAACGCCGATTGATTGCGCTGAGTTGCTATCTCGTCGTAACGAATATGGCGGGCGGCTTCCTGAACAACGATCAAATTCGGTAATTGCGCCCGGCTATCTTCGACAGCTTGACTGGCGCCCCGGAGCTTTCCGTCAGCGTATCAACCCCGGGCTAACAACAAACACGCGCGGTTCAGTATGCTGGAGTTCACCCATCTCGGCCTTCACCGACCACAAGACCTTCGGAGGTTCGGGATGGCATTTCGGTCAGATCGAAGGAGCCGACTCAGCAAAGTTCAGAGCCAAAAGAGAAACAGCACGAGCCGTTTCTTTATGTCGATGAGCAGCGGCGTGTGTACACACGGATCGTCCGAAAGGTGCTCTTTGATCACTGGGTGACGCACGTTCGGGGCGTCCTTTGTGGCTAAAAACTCTTTACTCAGGCATGGACATCTGCCACGAATCCGCTGCGAATTGGCGGCAGAACAGGCGAGCTTTCGAATCGGTCACGGGACGTTTGTTCGGCCAAATGCCGCCACATTGATTAGCCTTGAGACATCTCGCGCGTCTCAATTCGCGGCATAAACGAGTCTATAAAAGGACAATCCAAGCATGAGTGGACAGCATATTTCGGATGTTTCAAGCGTTGGTCAGCGTGAAGAGAATTGGCGCGACCGCGATTCCGATCGATCAGCCAGAATGCACGAATGCAGTCGCGCGCCGCCACAAACGTGTGCGATGAGGGAGGGCCGAGCATCTCCCTCGTTGCAATCTTGAGCGTCGCGGTCGCGCAGGGAGCGTCTCGGGCTTTGCCAGAATGCTTTGTCCAGAGCCGCAACAACGCGGTGTTTTCGCAGGCGTTTTCAGTGGGGGTGGGGTCGCTCCGCTGCGCTCCGCGGTTCATCGCGGCAAAAGAACGTCACTTTTGATAGATCACCCCTTACAGGTTAACAGCAGTGCACACAACTGAAATCAATCATTTACGGTGAGTCCGTTTACGTCTGTAAACACGTTGATTTGGGCCAAGAAATGTAGGTTGGGCGACGTCCAACCAAAAAGGAGCCACTAGATGCACGGGCGAATTCGCCGCAAGGTTCTGCCTGAGATTATCGGAACGCGGCTGACGATAGAAGAGAAAGAACGCGTGACGTTCGCGGCCAGCGCTCAAGGTCTGACGCCGAGCGAGTATGTGCGAAAGACGCTCCTCGACAGCCTCGACATCAGTATTCCGGACCGGATGATCCTTGCCGAGATATGCGCGACCCGCAGGGAAATCGAGCGGCTATTGCAGCTTATTTCCGACCTGACGGCTAGCGATATCGACCGAGCGCGGAGCGACGCCGACGTGGTGCGCCGAGCACTCGTCGAGGGGAGAATCTCGGAGATGAAGCGAAACCCAGGCGGGCTGCCCGATTGGAAGTAGGACATGCGGACGTGACCACTCGCGGTTAGCCGCAGACAACAGTTGTTGCGACTCGCAGCCGCTCTCGCATCGCAGGTTGGACGGCGGGACGGCGGCGTCAGCTCGTCATATGCTCGGACGACTTGGATTTAGGTCGGCCTTTTCTCTTAGTGCCCGCTGCCTCTGTTGCAGCTCGGCATTGAACGCGAGGTCACCATGTTTGTATCCCTGGCGAACTATTTCACCAACGCCGCGAGCGAGGTCATCGGAAGTTCGAATTGCCCGAAATCGGTGGGATAACGCGAGTAACTAGTCTCTGCCCGTGACGGCGCGTCGAACTCGACGGCGTTGGGCTTGCCGCCGTAACCAGACGCCGAATGGTGTTGACGCTATCGTCGCGAAACATTGCCGATAGACGTGAGACATTCGCCCGTGCCAACCCGGTCGAGACACCTAGCGGTGTTGCCAAACGCGATCATGAAAGCGCTGGAATTCCGGATTTCGAGGGTACCAACGCCACCAGGCCAGTCGACGTGAAGCGGAGAATGGCGAAGGTGCACATGCTGCTGGTTATCGTCAGTTTGCGCTGAAGCAGACAAACCAATCGTCAGGTGTCAGCCCCGGTTTAAAACAGCCGCAATTTGCCCGGTTTTGTAGGTTTTCCGGCCCATTGGCGGGGACGCGGTAGGTACTCTACAGCAGTTTCCTAACTTGTCCTTTGCATCCGGGGTCCTCTGGCGTTAGGATCTGTGCAGCGCCAAACTGCTCATGCTCTCGCGGACGGAGGATCGTTGGGACGCGGTGTCGTGCCGCAGACCCCAGCACGCAGCGCTTCTGCCAGCCATATGACGTCACTGAAGCCCAGACCATCAAGCCCACCGTGGCAATTTGTAATGGACAACGTCGATTGGGGCCGCCAGAGGCCAGCTGGTGATTGGAGCGGTCCGCCTCGACGCCGGCGCGAGCGAGCTTCCAAAGTTCTTTCTCCTGCTGACGGCGCGGGAGGGTCGCCTCTGTCGTAATACAGCTCCGTCCAGATCTCGAACTTGACGAGGACGCCGGGGACGTTACCGCGAGGCGCCAGTCTTGAAGTGTGTGCCGCCGCCAAAACCGGCGCTCGTTTTGACAGCAACACCGGGCAAATTGCTGTCAATTTATTTCCGGCGTTAGCCCAACCTTCGCAGTTGGGCCGACGTGAAGGGGGAATGCCCTTTGTTTTCAGCAGGGACATTTCAAAGGTCTCCACTACATTTTGAGTTGGGGGAAAGAAGCGGACGAGGCGGCAGTAGTG
>JBAUOG010000325.1:0-2125 GCA_049579625.1 Bryobacteraceae bacterium | reverse complement strand
GCATCGCTCGTCAAAGGCTCGCACGGCGCGCCGGCCCGCGATGAGTGGCAGCACAGCGTGATGCTCACTTCGCAGCCCGGTGTGCTCGAAGGGCCGCCGATGGCCGACGTCGATGTGTTCGACCTTGTGCTGCGTCAGTTTGGGATATGAGCAGCGTAGAACGGAATTCATTCCGTTCAGATTCCGTCGGCGCGGCGCTCGCAATCCTAACCCGCTTTTCTCACAGCCCCGCCGGTTTTTGAGTTGAGGCGGCAGCGGCGCGGGGATGCCCGCCGCCAAGTGAATCGGGCGGTGGTTGGCCGAACGACGGGGCCCTCAAAACGACCCGGGTCCAGGGATTTTCGCACCCTCGGCGCAGATCTTCAGCGCGGCAGCCGGCGTGCGAAGCGGATTTCACGCGAGCACCGTCAGCTTCAGGCCGGCGCCGCGGTCGGCGGCAGGGCGCGCCAGGCTTGCAGGTTCTCAATCACCCGAGCAAACAACGCCTGATAGGGATAGCTCTCCGCCATTGAGAACCAGACGCGCCGCACGGTCACCCGCACTCGCGCCCCGATCTTCAACAACTTCAGTCGAATCGTGTCGCACTGCGCCCGAGCCAGCGGCGTGTCGCGCAGCCCGTGCTCGCGTAACGCTTGCAAGAGCACGTAGGCCACGCTCGACAACCATAACCGCAGTTGATTGGCTCGCATCGTATGACAGCTCGTGCGATCGGCAAACAGGCACCGCTGCTGCTCCTTGATCCGATTCTCCATGTCGCCGCGTCCGCAATAACAATGTTCATACAACGTGCGGGCGTCGCACTGCTCGGCTGCGAGCGAGGTCACGACAAACCGCGGATTGCTTCCCTTGGCCAAATGTTCGGCCTTGCCCACCACGCGGCGCTCGCGGCTCCAACTCTTGCGGGTGCGATACGGCAAATCCTTGAACACGCGGCTCGCGAGGTTGGTCTGCTCGAATTGCTGTTTCGCCGTGTGGAGTTCAGCCCCCAACGCCCGCAGCAAACGTCCGTTTTTCGCCAGGCCAAACACATAATCGACGCCGTGGTCCTCGCACCATCGCATCAGATGCTCGCGACAAAACCCGCTGTCTCCACGGACGACGATCCGCACCCCGGGCCACCGCTTTCGAATCCGCGCTACCAATTGCTGCAACACCCCTAACGCTCCCAGGCAGGCGTCGATGTTCGCCGGCCGCAGCTTGGCGCACAGCAGATGCTCGCCGCAAAACACATACAGCGGCAGATAACAGTAGCCGTCGTAGTAACCGTGGAAGAAGCGGCCCAACTGATGACCGTGCAGCGGATCGTCGGTCGCGTCGAAGTCCAGCACGATCTCCTCGGGCGGCCGAGGAGTCAACCGCAAGAACGTGTTCACCAAGAACGACTCGATTTGTCGATGCCGGGCCGCAATCTTCTTGTAGCGGCTCGCCACGCTGGCCCGCGACGGCGTCAGTTCCAGCCGGTTGAGCGTGCTCTTGCCGGCCAGCGGGACGCCCCGATCGCGCGGGTCGATCCGGTCCTCGCCCGTCGGATCGCGACGACCCACCAACACCGCCAACAGCGGATCACGCCGCAATTGCTCGTGGTCGTTGAGATCCTCGTAGCCCAGGCACAGGGCGAAGATTCGCTGCTTGAGCAGTTCCTCGACCGTGAAGTCGATCAATTCCGGATCGCGGAAGTCCTCGAAGCAGCGGGCAAAGTCGCGAACGATGCTCGTCCGCGCTTCAACTTCTCGCAGCAACAAGCCGCCGGCGTCGGACGTAAGCGTCCCGCCATCAAATCGAGCCGTGATCCGGCGGCCGCCAAGGGGCTGGAAATCAAACGAGGTTTGGATACACTCTGGAATCACAGGGCTGCCTCCTTGCTTTTGGACAAGTTCGTTGTGCAAAAACAACTTATGCCAAAAGGGGCAGCCTTTTTCTATGGGGGCTGTGAGAAATTCGGGTTAGGCGGTCGGAGGCAATGGGAGCCGAAGCGGGCCGTTGATCGCGTCTGTGGGTTCGACAGGGCCCTTCTGGGATTCGTGCGGCCCCCTTACAGCCCTGATCTCGCCGCCGGCCACGAACGATCTTTGCAAACCGCTGCGAACTATGGCAAACGATCGCAAACTGTGCAAATGAGCTATGA
>JBAUOG010000324.1:0-13652 GCA_049579625.1 Bryobacteraceae bacterium | reverse complement strand
GCGGTTGTTCCCGCGGGCGGGGTGGTCGCACCGGTGGCCGGCCCACCCGCTGAAGAGGTCTTATCGTACAGCGAAATCACGTCCTGGGTTATGTCGATGGCGCTGCTGGCGTAGAGCACCGGCGTGTTGGGGTTGCTGACGTCCAGGACCATGGAGTAGCCATTATCCTTCGAGTATTTCTCGATCACGGCCATCATCCGCTGGCCCAAGCCCTGCAATAGCCGTTGCTGCTCCTGATCAAACTCTTCCTGCGCATCCTGCAAGTCGCGATTCAGGCGCTTTCGCTTCTCATCAATATCTCGGGCCAACTGGGCACGTTTTTCATCGGTCAGCAGGTTTCCGCCTTTACGCATTTGGTCTTCCATCTGCGTGACTTCAGTCTGTCGGCCTTCGATGTCTTTTCGTTTGGGTTGGAACTTCGTCTCGAGCGCCGCTGCCGCCTTCTGGCCATCCTTGGTGCCGACGATCGCGCCTTGGACGCTAATCACTCCAACCTTGCCGGGTCCCTGTGCGTATGCGCCCAGGGCCAGCCCAACAACGGCAATTGCCGCGATCACACAACTTCTCTTCGCCATTACTTCTAGAATCCTTCCTAAATCTTACCTATTTCTATTCTCGCTGGTTCATTCCCGTGCTTCAACCGTTCCGGTCAGAATGTCCGCCCGATGGAAAACTTGAACAACGACGGCTTGTCGCTGAAGGGGATGATCGTCGGATATGACAGCAGGTAATTCTGATACGTCGCCTGGTTCGGAAAGCCCGAGGGGCCGATCGCCTGGGGAGGCAACAGATTCGTGTTCACACGAAGGGGATTATAGGCCCAGTATACGCGAAATGGGGCGTTTACCACCGGCATCAGCACTTGCAATTCAATCCCGGTCGACATCACAACCCCCTGTGTAGACGTGTTAAGGATCGCCTGCGACGTAAAGCCTGCTTGGGGATAGAGACCATTCAGTTTGGTTACTCGATCAGAACTTATAGTGAGCTGACTCGGAAGCGATATTCGGTTCACGCCGACATCGACAAACGGTGCGAGAGTCACAGGCCCAATGATGGGGATGCGGTACTCGTAGTTGAACACGCCTT
Organism: Bryobacteraceae bacterium; assembly: GCA_049579625.1. Taxonomy (GTDB): domain Bacteria; phylum Acidobacteriota; class Terriglobia; order Bryobacterales; family Bryobacteraceae; genus CAJCIT01. The sequence continues at coordinate 12,563 of JBAUOG010000324.1, read as the reverse complement.
GGGTGTCGCCGCCGGGAAAAATCGTTTGGTAAATCGGGATGTTCATCGTAACCGGGACACTCGTGGATACCCCTCCCACTACGACGTTCTGCTGTCGTGGTGTGCCGTCGTTATTGTAAACAGGCACAGACACCGAATTTGGAATGAACGCGGCTGGGCTCACCGACCAGTTCTGAAAACCACGAATATCGTTTTCGCCGCCCATGTAGAAGCGGCTATAAGGCGGTGCTACCTTACCCCCGTAGCCCATTAGGTAGCGCCCCAGAAGATGGAATCCCATTACGTGGTTCTTTGCAAATCCATGTCGGAAATAAGCGGCGTCGAATACCGGCATCAATGTGTTCACGTTTCCGCCAAGTCCGGTTATTGCGAACGACGCAGACAGCCGTTTACCGGCGGTAGGGGTGATGGGATGGTTCACGGTGTTATAGGAATAGGTGGGCGTGATGGTGCTGCTGGTGATCCCAGTGAGCGAGTTCGGGCCAGCAACGCCCTGATAATTGAGATACGTGAAATAGTTCTCCGCCACGGGCGTTAACGTTGTCAGGCTTTGATCATTGTAGCCATAGGTCAGGCCTACCCTGGCAAAGCTCCTGCGCAACTGGTGAGAGACGAAGACGGTGAAGCCCCTTCCATCCGATGAGTAGTTCAACAGGTTTTGGGCGCCGAGGGAGTTGTAGTAAGGAATAAGGTTTTGGCCCGAAAGGATCGAGGCATTCTGAGCTTGGTTGTAATTATAGTGCTGGTAGAAGATTGTGAAACCAGCCTGATAGGGCTTATCGAACAAATATGGTTCAGTGAATCCAAGCGTAACGGACTTGAGCTGTGTGCCGAGTTGGGCATTCAGACTGAGCGTTTCTCCCAGCCCAAGGAAATTGTTCGTTGAATATGAGAAGCCAATAAAGCTGCCCGCGATGCCGGAAAAGCCACCGTTCAGCTGGATGGAGTTCTTGCCTCGCTCCTTCAACTTGAGCGTCAGATCAACGGTGTCGGTCTTTGTGTCACGCTTGATGTCCGCGGCATCCTCAGGTTTCAGAGGCTCAAAATAGCCCAACTGATTCAGACGAAGAATGCTGGTTTCCCAAAGGCGGTTGCTGAACAAATCACCTTCGTCGATCAACAGTTCGCGGCGGATCACCTTGTCCCGGGTCGTCGTGTTCCCTTGAAAATCTATACGGCGGACAAAAAACTGCTTGCCTTCGTCCACGTTGATGGTTATGTCGACTTTGTTGGTGCCGGCAACTGGCTCAGGATCCGGCTCAGGAACAAAGTCGATGTAGCCGAAGTCCCCGTACAGTTTTCGAAGGTTGTCGAGGCCCTTCTGCAGTTTCTCCGTCGAGAACACATCGCCTGAACTCATGCCGAAAACTTGTTTAGCGATCAGATCGGGAGTGCGAAACAACTTCATCCCGACAAATTGGAAGTTGCGAACGTAGTACCGTTGGTCCTCATCAACCACCATGAGGATGTCGGCTGCCTTGCCCGGCTTGGGCGGCTTCGTGAACGGCCAATGAAAGCCCGGTTTGGTATCGCGAATGGTTACGGTGTGGTTCACAACGTGGGCTCGGAAGTACCCATTTTTCTGATAGAACTGGCGGATTCGCTCGCCGTCCTCGTCGAGCTTAGTCGAATCGTAGGTGCGAGCGAACAGGTTCTCGAACAAAATGGAATGTGGAATGCCCATCGGCTTCAAGTTCTTCATCGCCCTGATCACGTCTTTACTACTGAACGCGGCATTCCCCTGAATTGTGATCTTGCCGACCTTCACTTTGGGCCCCTCGTCGATGTCAAAGACGATTTCAACCGAGGAAGGAGGAACTTGCTTGATCTCGGGCGTGACGGTAGCGTACTGCCGTCCGCGCTCCGCCTCGTATTCCAAGAGCACGTTCTTGGCGCGCTGGACCTTTCCTGGGTCATATTGCGACTCCGGGGACAGATTGACCTTGCGCTCCTTGAATCGGTCCAGAATCTCGGACTTGGTGATTGACTTGTTTCCCTCGTAGTCGATACTTCGAATGACGCGGCGCTCGGTAACTAGGAATCGAATGATGATGCCGCCGTTTGGACCCTTTTCTGTCTCGACCTTCAAGTCGTCGAAGCGGCCGGTATTCCAAAGCGCCATAAAATCACGATGAACGGATTCTTCGTCGTAGACATCACCCTTTTTCGTGTAGATCAGAGCCCGCAGGGTATCCTGTGGAACTCGTTTCTGTCCTTGAAACTGTACACCCTCGACGATGTTCTCTCCAACGGGCGCGGTCGTTGCCTCCTGGGGTTGGGGATTGGGCAGCTTCTTAGGAGGCTCCTGACCCTGGGGAACCGTTTCGAACGGATTAGCGGGCTGCTGTGGGGCGGGCTGTTGGGGGGCGGGTTGCTGGGGCGGAGGCTGGGTTGGCTGTTGTTGCGCTTTGAGAGGGGCGCCCGGGGAAGCCGATTCGCTCTGCGCGTCGCTGGTTGAGGGTGCCACTTTATCGTCGGTTCCATTCGCGCTGGCCCCGATAGGAGCGGCCGTGCAAACGACAATAATTGCCAGCAGTAGCAAAAACAGGCGGCAGAGCCTGGAACAGATCATCTAACGGTAGGTCCTTTCCAATTCTGCGCGAAACTCCCCTGACGTTCGAGCGCCAGAACAGGTTTCACGACAGGCGAGACACAATTGTCTGGCGCGAGCCTAAGCCCAAAATTCCTAGTGTAGCGGAACCGTAAATTGACCCACAATGACAAGCCATTCAAAGGAACTCCAAAGTCCGTAGCAGAAAGAGATTTCGGAACATTCCCGCAGCGGATCCTGGTTTCCTGACGCAGTCCGAGTATGCCGTGCGGGCCGTGTATATGAGGGCCAAAAGGGAACGTCGCGCCCCTCATGCCATCGTTTTCTACAGCTCAATTGAAGTGAAACGACGGTGCGTCCAGCCAAGCAGCTAATAGCTGAGGACTTCGTATAGCGTGAAGTCGCGGTTTTCGAAGACAGGCTTTAGCTTGCTCTGTTCAGAGGCCACCAAGGGAGCCAAGTCGTCGGAATCGTAGGGCAATATACGACTGACGCAGAGGTAGCGGATTTGTCGACCCTGCATGAGGTTCCACAGGCCGTTGAAATCATGCGTGTGGTCGTAGGTCATGGAGGGGCGATCGGTCACGAGCGACAGCAGGCGCGCGCGGGAGAACATGATGCGGTCACCGGGTGGAACGTGCTCGCGGGTATAAGCGCAGAGCTCGTTGAAAGTGGATAGTCCTTCAGCTTCCCTAATGGTTTCCATGGAGACACGGTTCTTGTATTCGAATCCGTAGTTGACCGTGATCGCGAGTACGAGCAAGACCCAAGCCCATTGCCTCCGTTCACCATGGAGGCGGGAAACAAGCCAGGAACTGCCCTGGAGCATGTAAAAGACGAATAACGGGAAAAGCGGCAATAAGAAGCGGAAACTCTGCGCGGCCGGCCAGGCCAGAATAAGTGGCAAATAAAACACTGCGAACCATTCGACGGCCCTGTCCCCAATGCAACGCAGCCGCATTAAGTTGAAGAAGCCAAGGGCCGCCAAAACCCATGCAACTGCGGCAATTGCGTGAGCAGGCCATAGGCCGATTCCTGGATTCCAGGGATCCTGTGAGGCGGACCCATAACCGTAAAGGTTCGCAGCGATGACTTGCAGCGTCGGGTGGAACTGAGCCAAATAGAGGTCGGGCCCGAGGGTCACCTTTTGTACGGCGAGCAAGGCCAGGCTCAGGGCTGTGGCAACGGCGAGCACCTTGGGAACCCGGCGATGTCGCAGGATCGCAAAGGCCCAAGCGCCAGGCAGAAGGACCAGACCCGCGCTGCGGCACCCAATGCATAGGTAGAAGAGCAGACCAAGAAAGAAGCCCCCGGTGAGGGCTCCCTTAGTTCCCGTTCTCTGGAAAACCCTTTCGAGCCGCTCCAGGGTGAAAAAGAGAAGACAAAGGAACAGTGGCTCGGCGCCGAGCAGATCGTGGAAAAGATAGAACTGCGGGTTGCACGCGACGATGGCGAACAGGAGAAGGGCAAGCCAAGGCGAGAGCCAACGGCGGAAGTAAAGCCCGATTGCGAGAGCGGCACATAAGAGAAAGATCGACTGCTCAACCTTTAACGCGTGCCAATCGAGACCACGAAACGAATAGACGATGGAGAGAGCTAGCGGGAACACCGGCGGGTAGTAAGCAGGACTGTAGTCGGGTGTTCGAGGGTTGAAGACATAGCCGGTTTGAACGTAAGGAATACCAGTAGCGATGTTTTTGGCGTGGTGGAGATAGAGCGCAAAGTCGTCTCCCCAGTGGTCGCCCTCGTGCTCAGTCGAGAGGTAGAAGACGGCGACAATCAGAACGAGAAGCACCGCTGTGGCTCGAAGAGTCTTCGTAGACGAGGGCGAAGTGCCATGTGGCTCCTGGGGGCTCATTGCCGAACCTCGGTTATAACCTAGGGCCGTCCGGCGGGCCGGAGCCCTCGCGGCTTATTTCGCCGGAAGCTCTGACGGCTATCGCATGCCACGGGACCTGTGGCAACGGACGAGATTGACAGGGACGACTTCTAGTCATGGTCGGCCGGAAGCCAACTTTCTTTAGACCTCGTTCTGAGCGACGACGGTAGTGGCTTCTGCTTGCTCGGCCTGCGCCTGGCCAGGGCCGTAGTAGTCGTGATAGTAGGTGTACTTGCTGTACAGTTCACCGCGTCGAGCCCCGTTGACCACAATGCCGAGGACGTTGTTCTCGCACAGAGACTGCAGCCCGCGGGTCACGGCGTCGAAGGTGGTGGAACCAATCCGGACCACCAGAATGGTGCCATCGCACATAGTGGCGAGCAAGTTCCCATCGGCGGCGAATAGCAGCGGCGGGCTGTCAATGATGACCCAGTCGAAATAATCGCGCAAAGAATCGATCAATTGCCTACACTCTCGCAGATTGAGCAGTTCGAGTGGGTTCGGTACTGGCCCACCAGCAGTCATGATGTACAGGTTAGTCGACTCGATCTTTCGAATAACGTCAGAAAGCGCGGCCTTGCCTTGCAAGTAGTCTGTGATCCCGGGTGAATGAACCCCGAAAGTCTTATCCACCGTCGGCCGTCGAAAATCGAAGTCACCCAGAATCACTTTTCGTCCGGTAAGCTGAGCCTGAGTCAACGCCAAATTCGTCGCGGTGAAAGACTTCCCTTCCGCGGGTGACGCACTGGTTATCACCAGGGTATGGAGCGGCTGCAGTGTTTGCAGGTGATTCAAACGAGTGCGGAGAGTGCGGAATTCCTCGCCGGGAGCCTCTCGAGGCTTATTGTGATTGATTAAGAGAGCCTCTGGCAGCGGTGTATATGGGCACTCGCTGACCTTCGCCATGATGTGCTCCATATCGAGAATAGAGTCTGCAGAGACTTCCAAGGCATTCGAGGGGATGTCCTCCGTCAGCACTGGAGTAATCACCGGCACGGACTTGTGCTGGGGCGTGTGTGAATTCTCTTTCGCGGCCTTACGCAGCGCGTCGTGTACTCGGCTCATGGCTAGACCTTATTGAAATAATAGCGGGCCATCGAAAGACCCATTACGGCGGCTCCCACCAAGGTGGCGGTAGCCCATCCGACCCACATCATTTGCTTACGGCGTTGAACAACCAAGTCATTCTCAAGCAGCGGCACACTTCCGAGAATCGACAACTGCGTGTACAGCCGCGCATCTTTCAAATTCTTGAGCGACGTATCCTTTACTTCGCGAATCCCGACGATGATGATGCCAAGCGCCAGCCCGGCTCCGAAGCCCCCGGGTATGATCAGGCTGCGCCGTGGCTCGGTCGGTGATTCGGGCAAAGAAGCTTGATCCAGAACCTCGAGATTCTCTCCCTGCTTACGATTTTCCATCTCCTGTGAAATCGCGGACTTCGACAACTTTACTTGCAGGTCTTGATATTTTGCCTTCGCAAGATCTCGGTCTCGAAGCAACTCCTGGTATTCCCTCTCACCCGTCGGGATGCCCTCGATTCGCCCCTGGTAAGCACGAACCGCTGCGGTGGCGGCGGCAGTTTCCTTGGCGTACTCCTGAGCTTCGAGGTCTTTCGCGCGAAGGGCGGCCTGGAGTCGTTCTACCTCGGCTGTCGCATCCATCCGCTCCCTACCGGCTGAACTTGAAAGGGGGTGAGTTTCCGCCGGCTTGCCCTTTTCCGTTTTAAGTGTGTCATCCCGCTGGTGCTTAAGTTGAGTTAACTGAGAACGCGCAGCTTCCAAATCGGGATAAGTGTCCGTATAGCGCTCCTTCATGGAAGCTATGTTGGCATCGAGTTGAGCGATCTGTTTATCGAACTGGTCGACCTTTTCGCTCCGCGCCTGTAGGTCGGGAGTGTTGTCGCGAATTGATGCCAATCGATCTTTGGCGATGGAGAGCGATGACTCCAGCATCATCTTCTCCTGAGAAACACGGCTTTGGGACTGATTAAGATTGGCGACCCGGCTTTCCAATGCGTTCATCTGCTGGACGTTAGCCTCCATCTGTTCGGGCAGATGACCGGCATTCTTCGCACGAAACTCGCCCAACTTCTGCTCAAGAGTGTCCAATTCACGCTTTGCCTTCTCGAATTCATCGTTCATGAACTGGTGGGTTGCCACGGCATCCTCATATCGATTCCGGGTATTCTCGTTTACGAACCGCGAGACAAGTTCCTGGCAAACCTTTTGTGCGACGTGGCGATCGTTATAGGAAAACGATAGTTGGAAGGCTGGAAGATTGCGTCCGCTATTGGTGATACCGCCCGAGGCTGCGATATGAATAGAATGCTGCATCTTTGCAATGACGTCGTCGAGCGGCTCGCGCTTCAATTCGGCCTTGTATAGCCCGTAGGAGTTGATGATGCTGCTCAGCGTGGAGCGGCTCTCGATGGTTTCGGCCATAGCATTGATGCGGTCGCCAAGTTGCTGATTAACTGCGTTTTGCACCAACGATTCCGGCACCTGTTGCGGCACAATTCGGATCAGCGCGGACGAGACATAAACATCGTCCATCCAGAAGGCAACGAGAGTTGCAAGGACCAGACCCAGGAATGCGGGCGCTATGACCCATCGGACATTACGCCGAAGCATGTCCAAGTAGTCTTCGAAATCAAGGGTTCTGCGCGGTATGGACAGTCTGTCTAGCATCCATCACCTCAGGGAACAACGATGTGATCGCCCGCTTCGAGCGCAATATTCTGGTCGAGATTCTTGCCGTGGATTACGTCTTTGTAATTAAAGGGAATCTTCTTATCTCCGCGCAGGATATAGATCTTCTTGGCATTCGCAAAACCCGCTAACCCGCCCGCCTTGCTGATTGCATCCAGAATAGTCGTGCGGGTTTGGAGAGGATACTCACCCGGCTTGTTAATTTCGCCGTCCAGGTAATATCTGCGGCTGTAAACAGCTTGAACCGTAACGGTGACTAAGGGCTTCACGATGAGCTTGCTCAGCGCTTGAACCACTAGCGGCTCAATTTCGACCGGGGTAAGCCCCCCTGCATCGATGTCTCCCACCAGCGGCATGGTGATTTTCCCGTCGGAGTGAACCGTGTAGAGGCCGGTGAACTTCGGTTCTTCCCAGACGTTCACGTTGAGAACGTCTTCCGGGCCAACCTTGTACTTCTTGTTATCAACCGACGCACCGCCCATGATCTGCGCAGGCTTGTCTACCGTTTTTGGGGCGTCCTTGGCTTCCGGGGCCTGGGAATCTGGGGCTGGTGAGGTCTGCGAGAGCCCGTATGAGGCGCAAGAACTGACCAGAGCGAACGCCAGTAAGAGCTTTAGAGGAACGACAACAGAGAGATTCATGTTCGTAGAAGACAGTGTTGCAGAGCGTACAAACGTATTCTGATTGTACATGTTCCGGCGGGTTAGGCCAAACCTGCAGAACCACGGATCAGCGCGATTCGGCCCGCCTCTCCATGTTCTGTCCCACGACATTTGCGCCGGGGTGTTCGGGCGTTCGGGTTATTGGCACCCAGACTTCCATTGCGCTCTGCTCCCGGTTTGCCCAAGCATAATAAGGGATAAAAGTCAGGGTCACGGGCCGTTTCTGCTTGGCAAAGCCGGCCCCCACTGCCTCGTAGAGCGGCGCCTCTCCCAGGGGCTTTTCGGCTACCAGACCTGGGAACTTTACGATAGCGACACCGCCGAGGAGATCCTTCCGGAACTCGCTCGTTCCTGTGGCGCCGGGGCGGATGAAAATATCGTTCAAAGAAGCGCCATTCTGATCGATCTGCTCCAGCGCATATACCAGCGGGCCGCGCGCCATGGCGACTCGCCCATAGAGGTCTGACACTCTGGGGTTTGCTTGCATTTGTACTGTTTGGATCGGCAGGCTCAACGTAACCGTGTCACCAGGCTCCCAGGTGCGCGTAACCGGCACATAAGTACCGGGCTTGAAATCACCCTCTATGCGAGTGCCGTTGACTCGAATCTCAGCGGAAGCTGCCCAGTTCGGCCACCTCAGATACAAGGTGAACTGCGACGGCTTTTCCGGCTGCAGCGTCAGTCTGATGCCACCGGACCAAGGATAATTCGTGACTTGTGAAAGCTTCAGCGGCGTGCCGTCCTCGAGGTGCCAATCAAGATCCGAGTTGTGGTACAGGTTCACATAAACGCCATCGCGGCTGGTGGCATAAAAATAGCCTGGAAGACTCTCGAAAACGCGCTCCTCGTTCGGCGGGCAGCATGTAGTGTCATACCAGGCGTTGCGAACTTTCTCGCCGTTTGATGCGAGTGGATTCCTGTAACAATACATCGTTCCGGAGAGGGACATGCCGGCGTTGACGCCGTTATACAGAGCCCGCTCCAGTACATCGGTGTATTGTGCGTCTGCGGTGACCGCGAGCATTCTAAAATTCCACATCAGATTGGCAATGGACGCACAGGTCTCGGCGTAGCCCTGGAGGCTGGGCAACTCGTAAGGGTCGCCAAAGGACTCGCCATTGGCCCGCGACCCAGCCGCCCCTGTGATATACATCTTGCGCATCGTGAGGTCCGTCCACAGGAGGTCCAGGGTCCTCTTGACCGGAAGATCGCCGGCCTCCGCGAAGTAATCGGTCGCCCCCGAAGCAGCGTACAGCGCGCGCACCGCGTGGCCTTCGAATTCGGTACGCGAAGTGAACGGGCGGCCGCTGAACGCATAGTGGGTGTCGGCGGGTGTCAACTTCAGCCGGTCGCGATCAACACCGCTCAACAGATAGCGAACAAAATCCAGGTACTTCGCCTGCCCGGTCGTCCGATAGAGTTCAACCAATCCCATCTCGAGTTCCGGGTGCCCTGTAAAGAAAGGCCGCTTAGTAGGTCCGAAGTTGGCCACGATGTAATCGGCAAACCGGATCGAAGCATCGAGAAGGCTTCGATCGCCCGTCGACCGATACAGTGCGACGGCGGCCTGGATAAGGTGGCCCAGGCAATAATCCTCGTGCGAGCGAATCAGTTCAGTGAAGCGCAGGTGAGCTTTGTCGCCCACGTAGTATGTGTTCAGATATCCGCTGGGTTCCTGCGCAGCAAGGATATCGGCTATCAGGCCGTCCAACTTGGCATGCAGCTTAACTTTGTCGGAGGGCGGCGTCTCATTGGAGGCCAAGGCCCAGGAGGCTGCTTCAATCCACTTATAAACATCGGAATCCGTGTAAAGGGGACCTTTGCGCGGCACGTTTTTCTTGCCCGATAGCCGGCGGAAATTATCGACTGCACCATGCTCTTCGAGGAGATCGAGCATGGTTGGGAGACTGTGCTCCAGCGTCACTTTGCGCCGGGCGCTCCAAAAGCCCTCGCCCAATCGCACCGCCGAGATAGGAACCGGATGCAGTTGGGCGTTCAGGGAATGACCCAGGTAAATAACCCCTTGCTGCTTCCACTCTTCCGACGCGGATGGATCCGCAGACGCCCCCAGCGTTAATGCGCCGCACAGCGCAAAGACTAGCGCTGATCGTCTGACAGACATTGCAAGTGCCGGTACACACGCGAGACTGGCAAGCCCACTACGTTCTGGTAACAACCGCGAATCTCCCGCACAAACTTAGAAGCAAGTCCCTGAATGGCATACGCGCCAGCCTTGTCGAGCGCCTCGCCTGTATCGACATAATCAATGATTTCACGATCGGTTAGATCATCGAAAAAGACCTCGGTGCCGGCGACATCGACAATCTCGCGCCGCGCAGAGCGCAAACAAACACCGGTAAAAACCCAGTGCGCTCGTCCGCTAAGGCGACGCAGCATGCGAACTGCGTCTCCGGAGTCCGACGGTTTCCCGAACACTTCCCTCTGTAAACAGACTACCGTGTCCGCCCCAAGAATGATGTCGTCCTCTCCGGAATGGATGGCGGAGGCCTTTGCGCGGGCCAGCCTTTGGACGTACTCGACCGGTTCTTCTCCAGGCAATTGTGTTTCGTCAACGTGGGGGATCCGGACTCGATGGTCGATACCCGCGGCAGACAGAAGCTCCCGGCGGCGTGGTGAAGCCGAGGCAAGGATCAGCATGCTTCAGCGTATCCACGCAGCTCGAACTTCTCAAGTGCCGCACACTGAATCGTGTTAGACTCTGGAAGCTGTTCTTCCTCCCCCCGAACCGCAACAGGTGTTTCTCCATGGAACGGGCCGCTCGAGTTTTCCAAAAGAACAAACTCTCCAAGAATTTGTTGACTGACGAGGAGATTCTACGCGCTGCGTGGCCCGCGGCGGTCGGCAAGTCGATAGCCGCCCATACGTCTCGAGTCCGTCTGGCGCGCACCTGCCTGGTGGTCGAGGTTGAGGATGCAATCTGGCAGCGCCAGCTGCGGGGCCTGACTCACCAGATTCTAGACCGCGTCCGCAAGCTCACCGGCCTCGCGAGCTTGGCCGATGTGGAGTTCCGGGTCGGAGTTCCGCGACGCCAGCCACAGCGGGCAGAGACCACCCAGAGTGGCATCTCTCTGGCTCCGGCTGGGGATGAAGCCGACCAGATTCAGGATCCTGTGCTAAAGAAGGTGTATCGACTATCGCGCAGGAAGGCATCCGCTTGAAGCTGACAGATGACGAGGTCCGATATGTCGCCGATCTGGCGAACTTGCGGCTCTCAGAAGAAGAAGTGCACCGAATGTCCCACGACTTGGGGCAGATTTTGACATATATCGAGGAACTGAGCGAACTCGACACCACTAACGTTGCTCCAATGGCGCAAGTGCTGTTCGACGCCGATGAGACGGCCACACTGCGGGAAGACCGCCCGCGAAGACCGTTGAGCAACGAGGATGCCTTGGCGAACTCGGCCGTGAGCGGCGGCGGCTATTTTAAGGTTCCGAAGGTAATCGAGCGATGAGCCTGACAGACTCGATTGCCGGTCTTTCTATCCAATCCATTCGCGCCGGGCTGAGAAAGAAAGAGTTTTCGGCCGGCGAACTGGCCCAGGCTGCGCTGGACTTTGCCCAAGCCGAAAACCCAAAGACCGGCGCCTATCTCACCTTTTCGCCCGAGCGGGCGCTCGCTGCGGCAGCCCGCGTCGACGACCAGATAGCCAAAGGCGAGCCACTCGGTGAACTGGCCGGAGTTCCCCTTGGGGTCAAGGACGTGATCGTCACCAAGGGGCTCAAAACAACTTGTGGCTCGCGGATCCTCGAGCACTACATCCCTCCCTATGATGCGACGGCGGTGATCCGCATGGAAGAAGAAGGAGCGGTCGTCATCGGAAAGATGAACTGCGACGAATTCGCCATGGGCTCCTCGAACGAGAACTCGGCCTATGGACCCGTCCGGAATCCCGTTGCATTAGATCGTGTCCCGGGTGGTTCCAGCGGCGGATCGGCAGCGGCGGTTGCACAAGGTACAGCCGTGATCACGCTCGGCTCGGACACGGGCGGCTCCATTCGCCAACCAGCCAGCTTTTGTGGTGTGGTCGGCGTCACACCGACCTACGGCCGCGTGTCGCGCTACGGTCTGGTAGCGTTCGCCAGTTCGCTGGATCACATCGGACCGCTAGCCCGCAGTGTCGAAGACGCTGCCACCGTGCTGAAGGTGATGGCCGGTCAGGATGAGATGGACTCCACTTCGGCGTTCGCGCCGGTGGATGACTATTACGCACTCATGAAGCACGACGTTCGGGGATTGAAGCTTGGCCTGCCAAAGGAGTACTTTGAAAGCCTCGGCGCGCAGACTGGCGACGCAATCCGGGATGCAATCAAGAAACTTGAAGGCCTTGGCTGCGAGGTGCGGGAAATCAGCCTGCCGCATACCAAGTACGCTCTATCGTGCTACTACATCATCGCCACGGCCGAAGCGAGCTCTAACCTTGCCCGCTATGACGGTGTTCGCTACACCATCCGAGGAGAAGCGGAGACGCTCTCTGACATGTACCGCAACACCCGGGGAAATGGTTTCGGGGCCGAGGTTAAGCGGCGCATCATGCTTGGCACCTATGTTCTAAGTGCCGGGTACTATGACGCGTATTACATCAAGGCTCAGCGTGTCCGCGCGCTCATCGCTCAGGATTTCTCCAAAGCCTTTGAGCAGGTGGACGCGATCATCGCGCCGGTGTCACCGTTCCCAGCCTTTAAGATCGGCGAGAAGGTGGACGACCCGCTCACCATGTATCTCTCTGACATCTACAC
>JBAUOG010000323.1:0-3779 GCA_049579625.1 Bryobacteraceae bacterium | reverse complement strand
GTTAACAAGAGAGCCGCCGTAAGTAAGGGAGCAAAGTTGTTTTTCAAGGGATCCTTCTGCCACTCGTCGAAAGGAAACTGACCAAGACTTCAGTTGCGTCTGCGGTTGATTCGGTGCTGAAACATAGCGATTGCTGTTTATGCGGGCCGCGTAACGTGGTGGTTGTTTCAAAGCACCTTTCAGGATTCAGACATGGCGACTAGCCATCCCGTAAGCGTGTTCGCACAGGGGCCGAACATCAGGATACGAACGCCTTTATGGTGAGGGTGCAGTCGCCGCGGCTTCATTTGAAAAGGCGCTCTCGTTATTGCTGGTGTCCACTGCGGTTGAGACGTAATAATACGTGTCGCCCGCCGCGACGACGCTGTCGGTGAACGTAGTGCCCGCTATCAGCGACGAATTCAGTTTTGTATATGGTCCGCCTGACGATGAGCTCCGATACACGTTGTAGCCGGCAATGTTCGCAGAACTGCTTGCGAACCAGTTCAGCACAACATTGTGAGGGACAGCCCCTGCGCCGGTCACGCACGCCCCACCCAACGTAGCGTTTATGACACGCTGCACAACGGCGACGTTGCACAACCCGAGGCCGCCGATTTGGGCGCTACAAGGCGTGACGCCGAGCGCCATATTGATTGCCAACTGCACGTCCGCGGCATTAACGGCTCCGTCCTGATTCAGGTCACAAGGGCTGAAGTGCGTCTGGGCGGCCAGAGGAATGGCTAACAAGACCAATACGGCCCCCGAGCAGGTAACAACTCTGGTGGTCTCGAATCGTCGATTCAATGCCCAAAACCAGCGTTTTGTCGATTCAAACATTTCTTGAACTCTCTAATCTTTTCGGTTCTGGGGCGAACCGTTTTACTGTTTCTGCGTCATGCATGAAAAAAACTTCGCACAGCGGCCAACGGTTAATCAGCCTTAGTTATACACTCGGGCCCTGAATCTCTCGGAGTCGCCGACGAGATCTGGATTGCTGAGGAGAACTCCTCAGGCGAATCGAGTGCGTTCTCACGCGCGTTGCCCTATACTCTGCAATTCTACCAGCGAAGGATGCCCTTAACGCAATGATGAAAGTCGGTTAGTGTGCCCCACTCTTGTCAGCCTGATTAACTCGTTCGCAGCACTCGCAGTTGACTTCGTTCAGCGCGCATGTGAATCGCGGCCAGCGAGAAGCTTCCTTGGCGAACGAGACTCATGGCGGATTCGCCTCTCGTCACGGTTCCACTCACACTCGCGTGAGGTGCCTTGCCGAGGCGCCACTTCGCTCCAGAGTAAGCTCGAACACAGTCGGGATTTCATGCGGAGGTTCGACCCTGAAGTGTCACTAGTTCCGTTCGGGGGTGGGGGTGATATATCTTTATATAGTCAGTGTGGTAAAGTTTCCTTCAAATTAGTCGGAAGGAATCTTGGCTTCTCAAACCTGTGTGCGGCTGGTTTTTTCGCCGTAGAGAAGTCGTTGTCGGAGGCAACAGCACAGATGCAGTCAGTTGGGGAACGTGGCGCTATTCTCGTTTGTGAGGATGCGCGCGGGGCGGAATCAAAACTAGAAACGGCCGTGAAGGACCTGGGGTACTCGGTCGAGTTGGCGTGCGATACTGAGGAGATCCTAAGTTGCCTCCATTCGCAATCCGAGGGATCAGCGGCTCTGCTTGATATCTCCATTCCGAACCTGGACGGCATAGATACATTAAAAGAGATTCGGCGGATCGATCCACAACCCCCGATCACTGCCGTGTCCGCTGCAGCCACAACGAATGACATTGTTGCGGCGGAAAAAAGCGACGCGACAAACTTCCTTTGCAAGCCGGCACCTCGCTATGACCTTCGAGTCGCAGTTGAGTCTGGCCTGGAACGCCAGGTGTCGCTGCAGGGTCCAACGCCCGGGCATGCAGGCCGCTCGGCCTTCCTGATTTGCCTCAAAGCGGAGATGCTGCCATGGGCAGACCAATCAAAGCGGAGTGTGAGTCAAAATGTTTTCTTGGTTTTCAGCCGGATGTTTGGTTAGTATGGAGCCTCAGAATCAATCAACTCTAAAGGTAAAACCCCGGCTGCGGGCTGAGATCCGTGGCCGATTTAACTGCAAAGGTGTGCCTCTTTGGTGAATTTGTTGAACTGGCTCAGATCCGTCAATGTCCTCCAACCGGCGGCGAAGGTCCAGTACGCCTTCGATACGTCGTGGGAATCCGAGATCCTTCCGCGACAACTCTTCATGAAAATGCTCTGCATCGAGCGAAAGAGGTCAGAGCGTTCGGGCCGGCGTTTCATACTAATGCTTCTCGAGCCAGACGGCATCTTGAACGGTGATGGTCCAACAACTGAGACTCTCGGGCAAATCCTCGCCGTGCTTCGCCAGTCCACGCGAGAAACCGACATAATTGGCTGGTACGGGAGCGAAACGACAATCGGCGTCATTTTCACGGAAGTTGGGTCCGCCCCTGCATCGGTTGTGAGTGTACTTTCGAACCGGATTACCTCGGCCCTCGGCCGAGCGCTAAATATAGAGCAATTCGACCTCAGACACCTCTCTTTTTTGGTATTTCCAGACGATTGTGAAGGAAATGGGCCAGGCCACAAAACGTTTTCAGCGCTTTATCCAGACCTTCTGCATGAATTGGAAGCGAAGAAAGCGGGTCTGGTGGCAAAACGCGCGCTGGACATTGTCGGCAGCCTGGTCGCGCTATTTGTTCTCCTGCCTTTGTGGCTTCTGATCGCCGCCGCTGTCAAGCTGACTTCACCCGGGCCTTTATTCTTCCGGCAGAAGAGGCTCGGCCAATATGGAAAGAGCTTTACCTTCTTGAAATTTCGATCCATGAGCGTGGGGGCAGACCAAACGGTCCACAAGGCCTATATAGAGGAATTCATGTCTGCCCAAGTCCATGGCGCCGACGACGGAGCAACCGGCACGGTATACAAGTTAACTAATGACCGTAGGGTCACACCGGTCGGCAAGATTCTTCGCCGGACAAGCCTTGATGAACTGCCCCAGTTCCTGAACTGCTTGATGGGACAGATGTCGCTGGTCGGCCCACGACCGCCGATTCCTTACGAATTCAATAACTACCAGTGGTGGCACAGAAGGCGCCTGCTGGCCGTCAAACCCGGCATCACCGGGCTTTGGCAGGTAAGAGGACGCAGCCGAGTGAAGTTCAATGAAATGGTGCGGATGGATCTGGAGTATGCCAGAACCTGGTCGCTCTGGCTGGATATCAAGATCCTACTGCAAACACCACGAGCGGTCGTGATGGGGGAAGGCGCCTACTAACAGCGAGGGCCATCCCTAGTCCGGCCCCAATCAGGCGGAAGAAGCCCCAGCAAGCAGTGACAGAGGCGCGCACGTTGTGGGAAAATCGGGGAGTCCCCGATGCGGTGAGGTGCGAGAGCGGTTGAATCGGGCGGTCTCGAAAACCGTTGAACCTTCACGGGTTCCGTGGGTTCGAATCCCACCCTCACCGCCAGAATAGGCTCAATACTTTACCTCAAAGTCGCCTTTTCAGCGTGCAATAGCGTGCAATGATGTTGTACAGTGAGTGGAAGCTGTATGGCTCTGAAGCTATATCGTCGGCACCGCCGGGAATGCGAAGGCGGCCATCCCGAGGACACCCGATCCGGTGAGTTTGAAGAGGGACGCAGGGGCTGGAAAAAGTGCGCCTGCCTCATTCACGTTTCAGGAACACTCGGCGGAAAGTTCAACCGTAAGCAGACCGGTAAATCCAGTTGGGATGAAGCGAAGACCCTAGTCGGCGCATTGGAAAAGGCTGGCGAATGGGACAGCAGAC
>JBAUOG010000322.1:0-9156 GCA_049579625.1 Bryobacteraceae bacterium | reverse complement strand
CATATGCACACGTCGCCTGGGTCTCAAACCCACAACGACTAGCGGATCGTCAAGGACCGGCGAGTTTCTCCCGGCACGTCAATCGAGGAAGGGAAGCAGTCCGGGCAAGGAGGAGGAAACGCCTAGCTTGTCATTTGCTACCTGGAGAGCGTTGTCGAACAGGTCCACCAGTTGGTCAACATCCTCGTCACCGAGTTCGGCCGGCGAGTTACGGCAGATATTCTCAACCAGCGCTAACCTCTCATCGAGAGCGGGCGACACCTCGGCGCAAACCCCTTTCCGCAGCAGGCGCGCACCGGTCTCGACCTCCTGCCAGCGGCCTTTCCACAGTGCGGTTAACAGCTCTTCGAAGCGCTTCGGGCACTCCTCAACGAACCGCTGCAGCGTCTCGCGGTTCACGTTTTCGGCTTCTCGACTTCGGCCGGTCAATTCATGCGCTCTGACGATGTTCGAGTTTCCGTTGTCCGAGGTCAGAGAAGGCGCGGCTTTGGATTGATCCTCAGACGCACTATCCACCAGCGGAAGTCTGGCGCCGCGCTGCGCCCAGTAGAAACATCGAGCAATCAGTTCATCGGGCTGGAAAGGCTTGCTCAGGAAGTCGTCCATGCCAGCCTGTTCGCAGAGTACCCGATCCTCTGCGAACACGTTTGCCGTCAGAGCCATAATCGGCACGGTGCGTCCGGCGGGGAGTTGCCGGATCATGCGCGTTGCGCTGAGTCCATCCACGCGAGGCATCTGGCAATCCATCAGCACGACATGGTACGGAATCCTCTGGATGGCTTCCACAGCTTCCTGGCCGTCTTCCACCTCGTCCACCTGGAAGCCGGCGCGCTCGAGCAGTAAGCGGGCTACCATGCGGTTTGGCCGATTGTCTTCGGCCACCAAGACGCGAAACTTTCCACCGGCATTGGGCTCGGGGCCATCCGCGGGTCCGGACTCGCGCGGCACCGTCTGCGCGACCGAAGTTTTTATGGTGAACACGAAGGTGGCGCCCTGCTGCGGAACGCTATGGACCTCGATGTCGCCTTCCATGAGCTGCACTAATCGTTTGACGATCGCCAATCCGAGGCCTGTTCCCCCGTACTGGCGGGTGATGGAGCGGTCAGCTTGCGTGAAACTTTGAAACAGGCGTACCTGTTGCTCAGGTTGAATCCCGATGCCGGTGTCGCTGACCTTAAAGCGTAAAGTCGCTACATCACCATTCCGGTTCAGCAGCGAAGCCTCCAAGGTGATCACCCCGGCTTCGGTGAACTTTACGGCATTGCTCAACAGGTTTAGGAGGATCTGTCGAAGACGTCCCGGATCTCCCTCAACGATAACGGGCAGATCGCCAACGATCACGCTGCGCAGCCCCAGGCCCTTGCGGCGAGCTTCATCCGCCAGAAAGCCCGCCGATTCCCTAATTAGCTGCGGCAGGTTGAACGGAAGGCGCTCCAACTCCAGCTTTCCGGCTTCGATCTTGGAGAGATCGAGAACGTCGTTCAGCAAAGCCAAAAGCGCAGCGCCGGAGGTCTCGATGGTCGTGACGAATTCCAGCTGGCGTTGCGACAGGTCTGTGTCCAGTAGGAGCCCGGTCATCCCAATGACCCCATTGAGCGGTGTACGGATTTCATGGCTCATGATGGCGAGGAAATCGCCCTTGGATCTCGAGGCTGCTTCGGCAGCTTCCTTGGCTTCGATCAACTGCAGTTCGAATTGTTTGCTGCTGGTGATGTCGGCATTCACGCCGACCAAACGGAGCGATTGTCCGGCTGGATCCCGAACCGCTGCGGCGCGTGTACAAATCCACAGCCAATGGCCGTCGCGGTGACGCATCCGGTATTCAACGGAGCACTGCGGCTTATCACCGCGGCTACAGGCCTGCAATTCAGCCTCGACGTGGGCCAAATCCGCCGGATGAATCCGGGTCAACCACTCCTCGCGGTGTGATGGGAGGTCGTCGTCGCTATACCCGAGGATCTCCTTCCAACGCGGAGACAGGTAACAGGATCCTTCAAGCTGGTCCCAATCGAACAGACCGTCCGTGTTCGCCTCTGTTGCCAGCCATCGCTGTCGCTCCTCGGCCAGATTGCGTTCACGCTGTTCGAGTGCGCATTCCCTCTCCTTCACCTGATCCAGTAGCTCCCACTGCTGAACCACAAGCTCCGAAAGACTCTCGAGGTTGGCCATCAACTCCGGGGAAGTCTGAGCGCGCGGATGGGTGTCCATCACGGCAAGTACACCCAGGCTCTGATCCCCCGCAGAACGAAGGGGAACGCTTGCGTAATAACGCACCTGTCCATTCGATTGAGGAATTTGCGGCTCGTGAACAAGATCAGCGATCACCAGTGGGGAGTTGACATCCTGCGACTCGACCGGCAGCGTGTCGGAACCCAGCTGGAGACTCGATGGAATCGTTACTCCATTTAGGCCGAAACTAGACTGAATGTTGAGGCCTTCTCCCGTGCGGAGCGCAATGACCGAAACGGGAGTGCCCATGAGATGGGCAGCCATCATTGCAATGCGATCAAGAACCGGCTGTAATCTAGAGTCAGGGATGGCGGGGGGGCGCAAAGGCGCCAGACGCTCGGCCTCATCGCCGTTTGAGAGCCATTGCATTACGAATAGCATCAGTATAGCCAAGAACTCACTTCCGGCGGTGTTTCGCGGTACCGTGTGCGGGCTTGAATCGTAGAATTAACCAATGCTCGATTTGTCGTCCCTTCGGTCAGAGTTCCCAGCTCTTTCGCTGACCGTAAATGGTATTCCCGCGGTTTTTCTGGATGCACCTGGGGGTACGCAAGTCCCGCGGACGGTGATCGATGCTGTATCCGGCTACTTCGGGACATCGAACTCTAACGTCCATGGCCCGTTCCTTACCAGCCGTCGCACCGATCAGGTGATCGAGGCCGCCCATGCCGCCGCCGCGGATTTGCTCGGCTGCGATCCAGACGAAGTGGTATTCGGCGCGAACATGACAACCTTGACCTTTGCCTTTAGCCGAGCGATCGGCCGCGAATTCCAAAAAGGGGCCGAGATTATTACGACCCTTCTCGACCACAACGCCAATGTTGCGCCTTGGTATGCGCTGGCCGAACGCGGCGCGCGGATTCTCGAAGTTGGCATCCGGAAAGAAGACTGCACACTTGACATGAAGGATTTCGCACGCAAGTTGAGCCCAAGGACCAAACTGGTGGCCGTCGGCTATGCGTCGAATGCCGTTGGCACCATCAATCCGTTGAGGGAGATTGTGGAGATGGCTCATCGGCACGGCGCACTGGTCTACGTGGACGCGGTCCACTACGCGCCGCATCGTCTAATCGACGTGAGGGATCTGGATTGTGATTTCCTGGCGTGTTCTGTGTACAAGTTCTTCGGTCCACACCTGGGGATCATTTATGGCAAGCGAGAGCACCTGGTGCGACTGCGCCCGTACAAGGTGAGGCCGGCTACCGAGACGCTGCCTTATCGCTGGGAAACCGGTACGCAGAATCACGAATGTATGGCAGGAACAACCGCGGCAATCGACTACATCGCCGATCTGGGCCGCCGAGCTTCACCGCAAGTAAAGACGCGCCGCGAGGCGATTTGCGCGGCATACCATTGGATCGGCGAGCATGAACTGTCCCTCTGTCGACAGCTGATCTCCGGTCTGCTCGATATCCCCGGCCTGACTCTGTATGGAATTGCCGACGCGAACCGCTTCGATCGGAGAACGGCAACAGTAGGTTTACGGATAGAAGGATTTTCCCCAGACGGCTTGGCCCGGGCATTGGGAGAAAAAGGCATCTTCACCTGGGCAGGCAACTTCTACGCCCTGACGCTGACCGAGGCACTAAACCTCGAAGAGACGGGTGGTGTGCTGCGCATCGGAGTGGTGCACTACAACACGGCAGAGGAAGTCGAGCGGCTGCTGGCAGAGTTGCGGTTATTGGCGGGACTGGGACAGCACGCAGCTGCGAGGTAGTGTGACCGTCCCCCGGAGTGTGTTGCCCAAACCGACAGCCCGAAGGCTCTGCCGCGGCGTCAACAAGCTAGTAGTGCGGTACCTGCTGGTCGATTTCGGTCGCCCAACGCTCGATTCCACCCGTCAGGCTGAGCGCGTTTGACACCCCCTGAGCTCGCAGCCATGCGATGACGTGCAGACTGCGTACGCCGTGATGACAGAAGACCACCAGGAGTGACTCATCCGCTTGCGCTTCGAGGCGCTGCAGGTGCGCGGGAATCGAGTTCATGGGAATCAGCTCGGCACCGGCGATGCGCGCAATGGCGTGCTCGGCGGGCTCCCGGACATCGACGAGGACAATTGACTCACCGGCATCAATCCGTCGTTTCAAATTGCACGGGGTGATCTCGAGTTGTTCGTTCTCCATAAGTCCTCTTCAGAATAACCCTTGACTTCGGGAAAGAAATCGGCGGCATGTTAAAAATAAAACAGGCCGAGCAAGTAAACAAGCCCCTTATTATCAATGAGTTCCATTGTTTCAGTGCGGGCTGGAGGTGCGCAGCGCCAGCGTATGTTGTACAACTTAATGAAGAAAGAATACCGAATGGCTCAGCTCGGCGAGGCAATTGCCCGCTACCACAAGGTTCTTGAAAGCCCCGCCTATCGTGATTTGGCGTGGGCGGATGCTTTGCAGCAGACCATGCGTGAGCAGCGGCTGACTGAATCGGGGCGGTTAGTTGCGCCGATTCTTCGCCCGCACTTTGTCACCGCCCGTCAGCATGAGAGCTTATTGAAGACGGCGGAAGGTCTCTCCGTCATCATCGAGCGGATCCAGGACCTTATCCTCCAAACGCCGGCATTGATGAGCCGCATGCGGATGCTGCCGGCTGAAAAGATGCTGGCTGCCCTACCGCCTGGCTACGCGCGCCCGAGCGTCACCTCACTCATGGATGGGCATCTCTCGAACGGCACGCTTCACTTCAGCAGCTTCCGGGCCCAGACTCCCGCCGGGGTGGCGTATTCGGACGCTCTGGCCGACCTGTTCCTGGAGCTGCCGCTTGTGAAAGAGTTCCGGCGGGGCCGCTACAAACTCTCGCGAATAGGAAGCGGCAAGCACCTTTCGAGCGCGGTGCTGCGCTCCTGGAAGGACTTTGGAGGTAAGCACGCGCCCCAGGCAGCAATCGTCGAGTTCCAGCAACCCTTCACCGGCGAATCCAACGAAAGCCTTCTGCTGGCCCAACTATTTGAGAAAGCAGGGATTCCAACGCGCGTCGTCGCCCCGGACCAACTTACCTATCAGGAAAGGGTCCTGCGCAGCGGCGACTATCGGATCGACATCGTTTTTCGTCGTCTCAGAACGCAGGAATTGCTGGTGCGCTACGATCTCTCGCACCCTTTGCTCGCGGCCTACCGGGACGGAAGTGTCTGTATGATCAACAGCTTCCGCGCAGAACTAACGGAGCGCCGGGCCATTTTTGATCTTCTAACAGATGAGGCCATTACCGCGCGGTTTCCAATCGCCGACCGGAAGTTGATTCGGGATCACATCCCATGGACTCGCGTCGTGGGTCTGAATACAGCGCATTATCACGACGAGGTCATCGATCTGCCCAAGTTCATTCTGGACCACCGTGAGCAACTGGTATTGCGCCCGAACGACGACACTGTGGAGCAGCGCGCGTTCGCGGGTGCGGACTTAACCCAGACTGCCTGGGAAAAGGCGCTACAGCACGCCTTGCGGTCTCCCTACGTGGTTCAAGAGGCATTTGCTCCAGTTAAACAGCCATTTCCCGTTTATCAGTACGGCGAACTACAGACGAAGGAACTGGATGTGACGGTGCAACCGCATTCGTTTCTCGGAAAGATGCAGGGCGTATCCGCAGCACTCACGCAATCTGCGAATGGTGCGGTGGTGCCGATTGGAATCGCTCCGGTGCTTTTACTAGTCGGGGCCTGAAGCACTCTGACGCCACGGAGCTTTCCATAGCCCGAAATTTCAGCGAGATAACTCCATTTAAAATCAATAGCTTGTCTTTATAAACTAGCCGGCGCTCCAAAATTGTTGTGCGCACAATAAACCTTTGTCACAGTTTTTCATCCTCGGAGTCTAACCATTGCATCACCATGGGCGAACTATTCAAAAAACACATCCAGGATTCCTCCAGTCCCGCAATGGAGGCCATGACCAATCTGTTAGTCGCCGCAGGGTACCTGCGGGACAAGCTGGAGGTAACTTGCGACAGCTTTGGCATTACCTTGAGCCAATACAGTGTTCTTCGAATACTGCGGGAGGCTCATCCACGGGGGTTCTCGCGCACCGAGATTGTTCGGCGCATGGTTGAGAAGGCTCCCGACGTGACCCGTCTGGTGGATCGACTTGAGCAGCAGCGCCTCGTAGACCGGCACCGTCCGGCTGAGGATCGGCGCCTGTCGGTCACCCGGATCACCGATGCCGGGCTGGCTTTGTTAAACGAAGTGGAGCCCAGAGTTCATGCCGTCGAGGACCGCTATTTCGCCAGGCGGGTCGGTGAGTTGGATTGCCAAAGTCTCACCCGCATTTGTGAAGGCATCTACGGCAACACCGACTTGGCCGAATCACTTGAGAACCCAGCACCTGAGCACGATTCAGCCATGGTTGGGTCACGTACGCACTAGGCTTGCAAGGTTGGTCGTTCGCATTTCCCCGGTCACGGGCTTCGTTAAGAAGCGCGCCGAATCGCCTGCTTAAACTGAACAAGAGGCAGGGCGTTTAGCACGTCCTTCGGCTCCAGCCAACCACGCCGCGCCATGCTAACACCGTAAGTCATGTTCTTAAGGTGTCGAGGGTGATGGGCGTCAGTTGAGATGGTGAAGCGGCAACCCTTGCGTTGGGCAGCCCGGATGAAAGGCCCGTTGAGGTCCAGGCGCTCCGGGCTCGCGTTGATCTCGAGAAACACGCCACGCTTGGCAGCGGTAGATGCGATTTGCTCGAAGTTGAACGGGAATGGTTCGCGATGTAGCAGAATGCGGCCTGTTGGATGGCCCATGATACGGAGACTTGGTGATTCAAGGGCGCGCAGTAAGCGACTGGTCATCTCTGGCTCTTCCAGATTCATGTGGCTATGCACGCTGCCAATGACGAGGTCCAATTCAGCGAGGGCGTCTTCCGACAGATCCATTGCGCCGTCCCGGAGGATGTCACATTCCAAGCCCGAAAAAAGTCGGATCGGCAGGCCGTCGCGATTCAGTTCGCGAACTTGGCGCGCAAAGCTGACCACGCGATGCTCATCCAGACCATTCGCCATCGCTAAGGCTTTGGAATGGTCTGTGATCGCGACGTATTGATAGCCAAGGGCAGCCGCGGCGTCCACCATCTCGCGGAGTGATGCCTTGCCGTCGCTCTCGGTGGTGTGCATGTGAAGATCACCGCGAATGTCGCTCAAGGTAATCAGATTCGGCAGGCCTCCCGCAGCTGCAGCCTCGAGTTCGCCGCAGTTCTCGCGTAATTCCGGCGGAATCCACGCATAGCCCAGTTTCGAGTAGATCTCCTCTTCGGTAGCGCCCGCGACGCGCCGGTTCCCCTCCAACGTCGCAAGCCCATACTCGTTGAGCGTCAATCCCTGTTTCAGAGCGCCGGTTCGCAGAACAACATTGTGTTCCTTGCTGCCTGTGAAGTACTGCATGGCAGCGCCGAAGCTCTCGGCGCCGAGCGCTCGAACGTCCACTTGTAGGCCCTCCAGGCCATATCTGACGCTGGCCTTATTGGCTCCCTGACCGAGCACTTCGTGGACGCGAGGAAGGCTGACGACTCGGGCCAGGACGTCGGCGGCGCCTGGGCCGGTCACGAGCAGGTCTAGGTCACCAACCGTCTCTTTCCCGCGACGCAGGCTGCCGGCGGCTTCCACTCGCTCCACGCCCGGAATGGCTCGAAACTCCTCGGAAAGCTCGAGCGCGATCTTTTCCCCGAAGTTGAGCAAAAAGCGGCCGGCGCTTTTGCGATAGGACTCGATCGAGCGTAAGACCTTCTCTTCCAGCTTGGCGCCCATGCGCGGCAGATCACGGAGCTTTTGCTCGCGGCAAATGCGTTCCAGGTCGTCGATATTCTTCACACCGTGATGCTGGAATAGCAACGCGATGCTCTTAGGACCGAGCCCCTGGATCTTGAGTAGTTCGAGCGCCGACGCCGGATACCGGGCCAGCATCTCATCGCGGCGCTCGAAGGAGCCACGCTGCGCGATTTCGACGAGCACAGCGGCGATGCCTTTACCAATACCGGCGATGTCGGTCACCTTGCGGTCGGGATCTCGCAGTATGTCGGCGATGCGCTCGGGATAACCCTCAATGGCCGCCGCGGCGTTGCGATAACTGCGAATGCGAAAACCGTCTTCGGCGCCTATTTCCATCAGGTCGGCGGTTTCGGAAAGCATCCGGGCAATTTCTTTGTTTTCCATACGTTCGAGGGCTCTTCAGTTTCTTCTGTTGATGGGACTCAGCGAGTGTCCGGCATCGGGCATCTGATTCCCCAGAGACGGCTCGACATGAACCAGGACATCCGCCACCCAATCCAGGTTCTCTTTGATGGCTATTCTCACTTGGGTGGCTATCGAGTGGCTCTCGCGAACGGTGAGGCCAGGATCAACCTCCAGATGCAGGTCGACGTGATACTTGAGGCCTGTACGGCGCGCCCAGCATTTCTCGATAGCCATGGCGCCCGGGACCGTGGCGGCGACGGCGCGAATCTGCCGCATCAGTTCGTCCGCAGGCATGGTGTCAGTGAGGAAATCAACGGTGCGCCGGACGACTCGTACGGAGAGGAATATGACGATTAGCCCAATCAACATGCCGCCTACGTGATCAGCGCCGTGGAACCGCACGGGATCAAGCAGCGATAGTCCAATGGCGATCAGCGCCACCGTGGTGGAGATGAGATCAGTGATGTCGTGCCAGGCGTCGGCGTGAAGCGAGGCGCTACCGATGCGGCGGCTAACCCGGACCTTCCATCCACCCAGGACGATCTTGACGAATATCGACAGAAAAACGGGGTAGAGAGCGAATCCGAGGACTTGGTGGCCGCTGTCCATTGTGACGGCGCTCCGCCAGAAGATGAGAAACCCGGCCAAAAAAAGTAGCGCGCCCACGGCTAAGCCGGATAGGGTTTCGAAGCGCCCATGGCCGTACGGGTGGTTCTGGTCGGGAGGCCGGCTGGCAAGGTGCAAGCCGAGAAAAACTATGGCGGAGGAAGCTACATCCGC
>JBAUOG010000321.1:0-3591 GCA_049579625.1 Bryobacteraceae bacterium | reverse complement strand
TCTCTATGACCAGCATGGACAACTTGGCGCATGAGCTCCGGCAGCCCTTGAGCGCCATCGAGCATCTCGCATTCTACTTGCAACTCGTGTCTGAAGACCCTGTTATCTGTATGCATTCTCAACGGATTCAAGATCTGATTGGACAAGCCAACGAGATCCTCGAGAAGGCGACCGCATAGACCTATCGCGATTCATACGAAACATCACCACCCGGACGTGGTGAGCGTTATGTCTGTCTGAACTCAATTGCGCGAGCACGCTCGAGTTCTTCCAGCCGCTGTTCCATTGCTTTCAGTTGAGCACGCCACTCCGGGAGCTTGGCGAGATTGGCCAGCTGCTGCAAGTGCTCGCGGAGCGGCCGTGCGGGAGTTCCCCACACGGGCTTGCCGGCGCGGACGATTTTCGAAGTGAGGATGCCCGCGCCTGAGCCAATAACTGCCTTCGACTCAATGCGTGCCTTATCGCCCACGCCCACTTGGCCGCCAACGATCGCGTAGTCTCCAATGACCACACCGCCAGAGAGACCGGTCTGAGCGGCAATCACAACGTGCCGGCCAATTTCGCAGTTGTGAGCGATGTGGACCATATTGTCGATCTTCACCCCATCTCCGATGCGCGTGACACCGAGCGCGGCGCGGTCGACACATGTGTTGGCACCCAGTTCGACATCGTCACCAATCTCTACCGTGCCAATCTGCGGGAACTTCTCATAATGGTCCGCAGTGAATGCGAAGCCGAACCCGTCGGCACCCAGCACACACCCAGCATGCAACAGCGCGCGGGACCCAATACGCACGCGATCGTAGACGGTCACGTTGGGATGCAACACGCTTCCCGCACCAATGGCAACGTCTTCTCCAATGGCGCAGCCCGCGCCGATCTGGCATCCTTCGCCTAAGACCGTTCGCTCGCCGATGGAGACATGTGGGCCGACAGACACTCCCTCACCGAGAACTGCTGTCACATCAACGCAGGCGCTGGGATGCACACCGGACGGCTGTCGTTTAGGCGGATACAGCAGCCCGATCAGTTGCGCGAATGCAGCTCGAGGGTCTGCCACCCGGATTAAGGTGCGCCGGGAAGGGTTCTCGAAAGCCGAGGGCACTAGCAGACAGCCGGCCTTGGAGTCAGCGGCATTCTCAGCGGCCTTGCGGTTGGCAACAAACGACAGCTCGCCAGGCGAGGCGGATTCCAACTGATTGACTCCGCTGATGATGATGGCGCCATCGCCTTCGAGGATTGCCTGCCCCAATGTCTTCTGGCAGAGTTCAGCAAGGTGCGCGGCGGTGATGGGAGTCATCCCTCATACTTAGCATGTATGGCCATCGATGCCTCAACTTACGTGGCGCCCACGGCGCGCGTGCATCCGGATGCCGTGGTCGGACCGGGGTGCCGCATCGGAGAGTTTTGCATTCTCGAGCAGGATGTCCGCGTGGGCGCGGGGTGTGTGCTGGAACCGTACGTATATGTGAAGCGCTGGACGAGTTTAGGCGACGGGAACGAGATCTCGGCCGGCACGGTGCTTGGAACCGATCCTCTGGACAAGAACTTCTCAGGCAAACGAAGTTACCTGATTATCGGCGACAACAACAAAATACGCGAGCATTACACTGTATCCCGCGGAACGGAGCCGGAATCGGCGACCCGTGTTGGAAGCGGCAATTACATCATGACGTCGGGCCACATCGCTCACAACTGCGTCATCGGCGACCACACGGTGATTGCCAGTTGTTCGCTGGTGGCGGGCTATGCGGAGGTCGAAGATCAGGCCTTCATCTCGGGTGGCGTGGTGATTCATCAGTACTCGAAGATTGGGCGGCTGGCGATGATCGGCGGCAACACTCGCGTCAACAGCGACGTGCCTCCGTTCTTTCTTTACTCCGACTTCAACATTGCAGCGAAGGGCTTAAACATGGTCGGCCTGAAGCGGGCCGGTTTCACGCTGACGGAGATTGGGTTATTAAAAAACGCCTACCGGCTGCTGTATCGCTCGAATCTGAAGCTGGAGGAAGCGCTCATTCGAATCGAGACAGAGTTTCTTTCGCCCCACACACTTCACTTGGTAAACTTCGTGCGCAGCAGCAAGCGTGGCATCTGCCGTGAATCGGCCACTCACTCCGCGAGAGACCCGGTTCGGACTGTTAGGTGAGCAACCCAGCGCTGGCGCTCGGCTGACAGAGGTAGAAAAGCGGCGTCTTTTGGAAGCGCTGCTTGTAAGCGCCGGCGAGTCTGGCCTGAAATTCATCCGCCGCACCGGGCTCGACCAGATTAACGGTGCAGCCGCCGAAGCCCGCACCGGTCATGCGGGCTCCGTAAACACCACGAATCTTAATGGCGGTGTCCACCAGAAAGTCGATTTCTTCGCAACTGATCTCGAAGTCGTACTGTAAGCTGCGATGCGCGGCGATGAATAAGCGTCCCATTTCGTTCAGGTCCTTGGCACGGGCCGCCGCGGCAAGATCGAGAACACGAGCGTTCTCAGAAATAATGTGACGCGCACGGCGGCGAGGTATGGGCGAGAGACTATCTTGTACTTTTTCAAACAGACTCAGCGGGATATCCCGGAGGCTTTGGGCTCCGGTTTGAAACGGGCGAAGTTCCTCCACTGCCTGGCGACACTCCGCCACGCGCTCGCGGTAGGCCGATGAAACAAGTTCGTGCTTCACCATGGAGTTCACGGCGATAACGTTCAAATTCGTCGGCAGCGTGACTTCGATATGGCTCAGGTCGCGGCAATCGATTTGGATGGCCTCGCCCTCCACGCCGAAGAGTGAAGCGTATTGATCCATGATGCCGCAGGGCATCCCGACAAACTGCGACTCGGCCCGCTGGCACAGCTTGGCAATTTCGAGACGATCCATGCTACGTGAACCGAGCAAGGCCAGTGCCGTAGCTACTTCCAGCGCCGCGGAAGAACTTAGCCCTGAGCCTCGCGGAACATCACTATGAATGTATAGGTCGCCCGGCCCGACGGCACGACCATCACGCACCAGCATCTGAGCGACGCCAACCGGGTAATCGCTCCAATCGCGCCGCTGCTCGGCAGTTTCCAGCTTGCTGATTGGAATCTCACGGCTCTCACCCATCTCCTCCGAGTAGAGCCGCAACAAGCCGTGGTTCGCTGGAGCGATGGCAATGTAGCACGCCATCTCAATGGCGATCGGACAGACTAAGCCTTGGTTGTAATCCGTGTGTTCCCCGATCAAATTGACGCGACCGGGAGCGCGATAAAGGGCGGGCTGAAGACGGTTTTCGAAAGTAGCCTGAAACGACTTCTCCAACTCGCGCGGCGTGATTGCCACAGTAAGCCCCCAAAGACGACGAAGTCAGACCGCTCGAGAGATCCAGTTTCACCCGGCCGAGCGGCGCAGTTGCTTCCGAGTGAATCGCGACGTAAAAACAGCCGCGGGAGGTTCAGCCGGCTGAAGCGAGCGTCAGTCGCGAACCCTCGGAAAGAGTGTATCGTAAGCGCTTCCAAAACGCCGATATCATCCATTTTGGCGGAATTTGAAAGCGCTACCAAAGAGCCGGGCAGCCGGGGTCGAAGCCTAGAAATCATGTGACATAGACTTTCCCCACGGCTCCCGGAAG
>JBAUOG010000320.1:0-4255 GCA_049579625.1 Bryobacteraceae bacterium | reverse complement strand
ACTGCACGGAGGCGATGAGCAACGGTCCGACGATGGGGCCAATGCAGGCGAACGAAGTCAAAGAGAACGTCAGGCCCATAAGCAGCGTGCCGGCATAGCCACCTCCCTGGGATGCGCGGTCCAGCTTGGTTAGCAGGCCGGATGGCAGCGTTAATTCGAAGGCGCCAAGCAGACTGAGGCCAAAAATGAAGAACACGATGGCGATGAAGCTGTTGACCCAGGGGCTTGAGCCGAGTTGCACAACGCCGAAGGGACCAGCAAGCGCGGTGACCAGAAAGCCTAATCCGGTGAAGAGGACGATGATGCCGAGGCAGAACACCAGAGCTTGGGTCCAACCGGACGACTTCTTCTCCTGCTGCCCACTGTTCTGGTTCAGGAAGAATGAAACCGTGATGGGGATCATCGGGAAAACGCAAGGGGTAAAGAGAGCGGCCAGCCCGAATCCAAACGCGGTGAGAAGAAACGGCAACAGATCCTGTTGGGACGAAGCGCTGCCAAACGCAGCCGGTTTACTCGCTGGAGCCGAACTGGAAGCGGTAGCAGTCGGTGCAGCAGCAGCCGGTGCGGAGGCAGGAACGAGGGCGTAACCTGCGGGGACTTCCACCGTTGAAGCCGGAGCGGACGAATCTATGGTGATGCTCGCGCCGGCCGTTTTCTTGACCGGGTTCAGGCATTTGACGTCGTTACACGCCTGGTAGCGCACCGCTGCTTCGATCGCCGCTTGACCGGTCTTAGAGGTGGTGGTGGCATCGATCAAGAAGACCGCCTGATCGATATAGGTCTCAGTTTCGAGTTGGAAATTGGGATCCAGCTTACGAACGGGTTGGGGGCGATAGACCTGGTAAGAGGCAATAGCCGGACTCTCGTTGAGCTTAACGCTGGTGATGATGGGGCCACCGGGCGGCGTGGTGGGTGAATAGAGATGCCAGCCGGGTTGAATCTTGGCGGTCAGTTGCAGCCAGGAATGACCGCCGGGCTTCACATTCGAGGCGTCCTTATAGGGCTCGAGGGTCCACTGGACAGGATCGTCCTTGGCACTCAGTGAAAAAGCAGCTGCCAGAAACAGGACGGCCAGAACCGTGGCTCTCGAGACGCGCATAGGTTACCCTGCTCGACCAGATGCCCATTCCGTCAGTTCGGTCGCGATTTGATCGCTAATTTTTTCAGCGGCGAACTCTCCGGCGACGCGGATGGCGTTATACAGCGCCTTGGCGGGGGATCGGCCATGGCAGATGAGACAAACGTTCTTGAGCCCTAACAAGGGCGCACCGCCATGCTCGGAGTAGTCGACACGCTTCTTGAATTCGGCGAAGGCGCCTTTCGCGAGCAACGCCCCGAGTTGGCGAGTCGGGCTTTTGGAGAGCGCTTCGCGGAGCATCTGGCGGATGACTTCCTCGAGCCCTTCGCTGGTTTTGAGTGCCACGTTTCCAACGAAGCCGTCGCAAACCACCACGTCGACCTTGCCTGTGTAGATGTCGCGCCCTTCCACGTTGCCGATGAAGTTGATGTGGCGCAGGGTCTTGAGCAGCGGCATGGCTTCATGGGTGAGGGCGTTGCCCTTGTGTTCTTCCTCGCCGATAGAGAGCAAGCCGACTTTCGGTCGCTTGGTATGAAAGATGAGTCGGGAATAGATATCGCCCATCACGGCGAACTGGGCCAGCATGCTGGGGCTACTGTCGACGTTTGCCCCCACATCAATCATGACGACCGGATTGCCGTTCAAGGTTGGGAAAGCGGACGCGAGGGCAGGGCGATCCACGCCATGAGCGAGGCCCATGACCATCTTGGCAGTAGCCATGACGGCGCCGGTATTACCCGCCGAAACAAAGCCCTGGGCCGTACCATCGCGGACCAGCCGGGCGGCCACGCGGATCGAACTATCCTTCTTGGCACGCACAGCCTTACCGGCGCTGTCTTCCATGGTGATCACTTCACTGGCATGCTGTACTTCGATGGGAAGAGCGCGCCAGTTACCGTGGCGGTCCAATTCTTTGGTTACCACCTCCTCGCGGCCAACGAGGATGACCTTGAGATTCAGCGATTTTACCGCTTGGAGGGCGCCTTCCACTTCCGGTCTCGGAAAGTGGTCGCCACCCATGGCGTCGACGGCAATGGTCAGCATGTATCGGGGTCTTTGCCGAGATTGGGGAAACCGATCGGGCCGCTGGCCTACTGATACAAAATGCCGGCCAGCGAGCTCGACTAAGCTTCCACTACCTCGATCACTTCGCGCCCCTTGTATTTGCCGCAATTAGGGCAGGCGCGATGGGCGCGGATCTTTTCATGGCAATTGGGGCACTCGGCCATCTGCGGTACTTGCAGCCCATCATGGGCGCGACGGGTGGACGTGCGACGCTTTGAGTGGCGACGTTTTGGGTTTGGCATGGCTATTCCTACTTTCTGATTTCGTTGGCAAAAACTGTTACAAAATTCGAGCTCCGGCGCAAACGCCGCTGTTAACTCCGCGGGCCCAATTCGACCCGCAGGTTCCGTAGCTGGTTCCAGCGGTCGTCGACTGTGCGTTCCCGACAATCGCAACTCTGCTGATTCCGGTTCAGCCCGCAACTGGGGCAGATTCCCTTGCAGGTTTCGCTGCAGACCAGCTGCATGGGCAAGGCCAGCAACACGACTTCACGTAGAACTTCGTTCAGATCGAGCCGGTCGCCATCGTAATAGGCCACTTCGGTCTCGACCTCCTCAATCTCATCCTCACCGCCGCCGGCAATCTCGTCGGCGGGATGATAATCCAAATCAAACCGCTTTTCGACCGGAAAGGTCGCGGCTTCCAGGCAGCGATCACACGGGGCGGCCATGGTGACCGAAAGGGTTCCCCGAATGCGAATCTCCCCCAATGTATTGCTCACCAGCTCGGCCGTGCCCTCCGCATGGAGCGGGGTCGCCTGCTGCAACTGGTTCACGTATTCTATTTCGCCAGCCGGGACATCAACCGAAAAACGGACTGTTCGTAATTCTAATTCTTGGAGAGTAATGAACATGCACACCCCTCCACAGGCCGGCGGCCGACCTAAGTGTCATCCCGGAGCACGGGGCAAAGTTAAAGTATAGCAAGCAAATGGGCGTTTCCGCAGAAGGTTGGGTATGCGGCATAATCGGCGAGGCTGAACCACGATAGGTCACTGAAAGAAATAGACTTGCTTCAGACACGTCGGCCCTTCCAGGTCGCCCTGCGGCGCGCCATCGTAGAGAACATGACATCTAGCGCTATGAGTTGGAACAGGTAGATGCCGAAAAGAGCGAGGAGCACCCGGCATGGATGCCGTCCGCCAGGCGCCGCATACCAGTTGGCGAGCCAAAGAAAGGGCAGCGCGGCAAAGATGGCGATGGCCCATGCCGGAAAGCGAGCAATCATCAGCAGACCCAATACGGGCAGATAGGATGTCAGGAGAATGGAAGCCGTAATCAACTGCGCTCCGGGTGCGGGATTGACGAGGCGAAAACGGCCGCGCCAGAGCGCGGAAAAGCTATCGTACATGCGGACGTGACCGAGTGTCCCGGTACGCAGAACCCGTAGCCGTAATCGATGTTGCTTGGCGAGGCGAGCGAGCGCCACGTCCTCGATGACGCTGGAGAGGACAGCCTGGTGGCCACCGATGCCGTCGTAGGCGGCACGCTCGAAGAGCAGACACTGCCCGTTCGCGAGCACCTCCCCCGAGTTGGAGTCGTTCACTCGCTTCGCGTTCACGCCTGTGAAGTAGAGCGCGAGGGCATAGGGGAGGAGGGTCTTCTCGGCCAGGGTGACGCAGTGCTGATCGAGAAACACGGTGGCGAACTGGAGCCGGCGGGCCTCCGCGTAGTGGACCAGCGATGGGACAAAGCCGGGCTCAAACCAACTGCCGGCGTCCACGAAGAGAATCCAGCGGGTGGTGCCCCGAGCGGCCCGGCCGCACACGCGTTGGGTTTCCCTAACGCGCCTGCCGGGAGCGCCGGAGCGGTGATGACCATTGCGCCAGCCGACGCAGCCTTGGTTGCCGTTCGGTCGGTTGAGAAGTCATCGACCACGATCGTTGGCAGGCCGGCGAAGCTCGAGACGACACGGCTAATCTGGTGGGCTTCATTGCGAGCGGGGATGATGATGGTGACGTCGGGTAGGGGCGCATTCCTGGCGAGCGGCAACTCGGGCAGCAGTGCGAAGTTGCGGCGCGATTTCCAAAGAAAGAACGTGATGCCGAGCGCGATGGCCAGCCCGATAGCGGCTACGGGATTGGGGGGCATCACGCGGGCTAGTGTACCGTGG
>JBAUOG010000319.1:0-14559 GCA_049579625.1 Bryobacteraceae bacterium | reverse complement strand
ACCCTGACTCCCACGGCTCTTGCACGAAGCTGACCGGCACACCGGCCACCTTCACCCATTCGCAGCGCAGTGACTTCTTCAGGCGCTGGTCGCTGTACTCGGACAGCCCATCATTCAGGTCGAACGGAATCGCCTGAACGCCATCGCGCACAACTTCGGCGCTGATCGTCGACTCCACCGACATGCGTCCGGCTCTGGCCTCACGAAGATCCGCCTTGATGGCATAGTGCTTCGTGCGAAGCAGTATCGAATCCTCCGGCGTAACACGGGTTTTAATCCCGCTCGAATCGAGAGCGGCGAACGCCAGCCAGATGCTGTTGCCCGCCGGTTCGTTGTGAGCGAACACGATTCCCTGCTCGCCGCCATTGAGGCCAAACGTGCCGGGAATGCCGCCCCGGTAGTCCAAGGCAACCGTGAAGCGGCCCAACTTGCCTTTGTCGAACTGCGCCAGGAAGAGGCCCGGGGATTCCTGGTTCAAGATGGACGTGGCGATACGGGCATCAACGTTCAAGCCGCTTTCCTTGAGCAGGTGCGGAGTAAACCCAAACGCCAGCAACGCAACCTCGTTCGGAACGCTGCCGCTAGCCGATTCGTGCAGCCCCAGTTCTTTCCAGGTGTCATCGGTGAAACGTAGGACAGCCGTCTTGAAATCCGATTCGACGCGATCGGCCTTCAACATCCGGCGGAGGTTGTCGCGCTCGTAAGGAATATTGGGTGGATCAATGTGGACCGTGCCCGAACCCACGAACACGGCGCCGCGCACCTTGCCCTCCACAGGCTGTTCCGGGTAGAACACGCCGTTGAATGTCATTTCAATGCGGTCTCGTTTGAGCACCGCATTATCCACCTTAGCGGACGAAGTGGAGAGTACGAACGCCTTAACGCGCGCGTACACGGCAGGCGTCGGCTCGGCAGCCGAAACGATCGCCACGCCGGTCACCAGGACCAGGAGTAAGGCCTTCATCGGTGCTCGGAGTATATCCGACGCCCAAATATTCATCGGCGTTGACACAAATGGGGAACAATCGGGGTTAGCGTGGACAGCAATGGCCGTCCCTACCGCGACCCATTCCATGTGCGCCCGACCCCATGTATTCCCGTTTACCCCTAGGCGCGGGTGGCTCTGCAAAGTGGATGCTCGGCTATAGTTGTTTGTGTCCCAGGGGCCAAGGTGAGAACTACATTTTCGTCCGCGTTGCGTTCTGTACTTTGCGCGCTCGTCATCAGCAGCACCGGCCTGCTGGCAATCCACCCCGCCTCGGGCGCGGTCCCAAACCCAACTGCAACGCAGCTCGCGCCGGAGCCCACTATCGGCCTGGCGGGCTCCGTGTTCACCTTCACGGCCACTGTGACCGTCAATGGCAAGCCGGTCACAGCAGGCTCGGTTCTATTCAAACAGGGAACCCGCTTGCTGGGGACGTCGCAGGTGATTGTCAGCGGACTCTCCGCCGGTACCGCCATCTTGAAGACCGCCTCATTCAGTCCCGGCCTGTATGATGTGATAGCTTCTTACAGCGGTGCGCCGCAATCGGCGCAGTCTACGTCCGCCAGCACCTCAGCGCCGGTTGTAATCACGGTCACCGGCACTGCCCCCACCTCGACAAGCCTCTTCGTCTTGCCGAGCGCAACCCAACAGGGGACCTACGACTTGACAGCCACCGTCTTGGCGGCGGGCTCAACCATCGGGCACGGAACGCTGGCCGTGAACGAATTCGTCCCCAATTTCCAACTCAGCTTAGGAAGCGCGGAGGTCACCACCACCGGCGGCTATCTCGGGCCGGAGACGTTCTTTCAGGACAACGTATTCTGGGCCGCCGCTACCGGCGATTTCAACGGAGACGGAATACCGGATCTTGCCTTCATAACAGATACCTCCCGACCTGAATTGCTCATTCAGCTTGGTGACCCCAATCACCCCGGGCAATTCCTGCCGCCCTCCACGTATCTACTGTCTTCCTTTGCCGACTGGATCGCGGTGGGCGATGTAAACTCCGATGGCTTGCCCGACATGATCGTGGGAACCTACGAGGACGACATCGGTCTCTTTCTCAACGATCGAAATCAGCCCGGACAATTCAAGCCGGAGCAGGTCCTTGGAAGCGTTCCGGGCTTCGGAGGCAGCGGAGTACTGGCCGACCTCAATGGCGATGGGCTGCTGGATCTCGCGGTGCCGGCCGGCCAGGATGTCATGGTCTTTTTGGGTGAGCCGGCCAATCCCGGTCAGTTCCTGGCGCCGCTAAGCCTCAACCTGGGCATAGGCGACGGAGCGGGCAACCTGGTCATTGCGGACTTTAATCAGGACGGTCTGCCTGATCTCGCCGTGTCCTCCCCCAGCTTCGTCTCCGCTCAGCCCGCACTCACGGCCATCTCCATCTTCTTCGCGGACCCCGCCCATCCAGTTCACTTCACGCCGGGGGCCACGCACCCAGCCCCAGGATCCGGCGCCGAACTGGTGGGCGATTTCAACGGCGACGGGCTGCCGGATATTCTGGCCGGCTCCGTGCTCTTGTTGAACGACCCAGCTCATCCCGGAAATTTTCAAACTGTCGCCACCAGCCCGATTAACAACGATTCTTATCAAAATGCTTTTGTTGTCGACATCAACGGCGACGGCATTTCCGATCTGGTTGGGTTGACTCGCCCCATCGCTCCTTGCCCGCTCTGCGATACCAAGCCCGCGTACGCGACCATCCTCTTGAGTGACCCCGCTCATCCGGGGCAATGGAGTCTTCCAGCAACTAACTACAGCGTCGGCGTAAATAACTACGGCGGGCTGCTGGCCTCAGCCGTAGCGGATTTCAACGGCGACGGCCAGCCGGATCTCGTGGTGGCTTCTCCCAACGGGATGGCGGTGATCCTCGGCACGCAGATCGCTTCGTTGAAGCTCTTAAACACCGTGGTTCCCGGCGGCGGAATTAGTACCGTGGGAGCCGCGTACACCGGCGACAACTACTACACGCCGAGCGCCTCGAGCGCCGTTGTCATCCAGACCTCCGCCCTGCTGACAACCATGCAGTTGACGTCTTCGGCATCGCAGATCGCCGCAGGCAGCCAGATCACCCTCACCGCGTCCGTTCAAGCGGCCCAAGGAACGCCGTCCGGCTCGGTCGCCTTCTATGAAGGCACGTCGGTTTTGTGTACGGCCACTCTGAACGCATTCAGCCAGGCGATCTGCGCCACAGCTTTCGCAGGCATTGGCGAACACTCGCTGTACGCGGCGTATTCCGCGAACGGCCCCTACGCCTCGAGCACCTCCAGTTCTTTGCCCCTCCTCGTGACCGGCGCGGTCGGGACCAACAGCCTCACGGCTTCGCCGAATCCCATTGTGGTGCCCGTAGGTACGCTGTCTGGCACAACCACCATTCAATGGAATGCACCCGCGGCGCAGACTGTAGAGATCCACATCGGGAGCCAAACCGGGACTCTCTTTGCCGGTGGCGGCGGCAGCGGCTCGGCCGAAACCGGCACCTGGGTCACGGATGGTATGCAGTTCTACCTGCAGGACACAAGCGGCGGAAAGCCACTGACCGCGGACAACACCCTCGCCCTCCTCGTCGTTCCGGTCCAGCAGCAGCCGTTCATATGGGCCACGCCCAATCCCATCCCTGTGCCGCCCGGCAGTGTCTTGGGCATGACCACCATCCAGTGGAACGTGCCGGCGGTCGGAGAGTGGTTCACTACAACCCAAGTGTCGGTTGAGATCCACGTGAATAGCCCAACCGGGCCTCTCTTCGCGTCGGGCGGAAACTCAGGCTCCGCAACAACCGGCGAGTGGGTCACAGACGGCATGACCTTCTATCTGCAAGACGTCACCGGCAATAAGGCGCTGACCGCGTCCGGCACCATCGCCACCGTCGTGGTCCACCTGCAGCAACAGCAGGCTGTCTTCACCGCCAACCCCAATCCCATCCCCGCAGCCTCGATCGGCGCGACAACACTGAATTGGAATGCACCCACAGCCACCGCGGTGCAGATTCACGTGGGCAGCCCAACCGGCACGCTCTTCCTAAGCGGCGGCAATGTGGGCTCGGCGGTCACGGGCGAATGGGTCACCGATGGGATGGTCTTCTTTCTGCAAGATGTCAGCGATGGCAAACCGCTCACGGCCGCCAACACGCTGGCCCAGCTCGTGGTGCACTTGGGGCTGTCGGCTTATTTTTCGGCCAGCCCGAACCCGATCCCAACCTGGACGTCGTTGCCCGGTTCGTTCTTGGAGGGCGCTGCCGACGTAGGGTCGACAACACTTCAGTGGAATGCGCCTTCGGTCAGCGCCGTCGAGATTCACATCGGTTCCCCCTCCGGCGCGCTCTTAACCGCGGGTGGCTCTGCTGGTTCGGTAACCACGGGACAAGTCGTCAACGAAGGCACAGCGTTCTATCTCCAGGACGCGAGCAACGGCGATGCAACCTCCACAAGCGACACCTTGGGTATGCTCGTGATGCATCTGCAACAGCCGTCCGCGCCCTTCCTCATCGCGAACCCCAACCCGGTTCCGAACCTCGGGTACGGCCCAGGAGCAACCACGCTGCAGTGGAACGCGCCCGCCGGCAGCACCGTTCAAATCCGCGTGGGGAATCCCGCCGGAACCCTGTTCGCGGAGGGCGGAAGCACAGGCACCGCGACGACCGGCAATTGGGTGACAAACGGAATGTTGTTTTATCTCCAGGACATCACCGGGGGCAAGCCACTGACGCCCGCCAACACCCTGGCCGTCCTCATCGTGCAACTGAGTAATTGAGTACGCGATTTCGGAATTTCGGTCATGTATCGGAACACCGCTTGCTTGACGCGCGCGGTTCCGATTCGGCGTTCGTCAGGACCTACGAAATCCGCTTGTTTACAGCAAGCAGACAGCTCATAACCTCAGCACAGATCTCA
The DNA here is from genome assembly GCA_049579625.1 of Bryobacteraceae bacterium. Lineage (GTDB taxonomy): Bacteria > Acidobacteriota > Terriglobia > Bryobacterales > Bryobacteraceae > CAJCIT01. Next base: position 9,681 of record JBAUOG010000319.1, on the reverse strand, counting down.
GCAAGGCCACCGGCTGAAGCCGGGTTGAAACAATCTGTGACCCGACACACAGTGGGTCGCAGGCCAGCATGAGTGCCGGAGTGCACACACCCGCAATGGTGAAAACGGATGCCGATCGGGGACAGGCACCTGTGTCCCAAGGCGCGCACACATCTCCGTATCGCGTCACCGAAGCCCCTCGCCGCGTGGACACAGCGAGCCTGTCCCCAGATCAACAAAACCTGTTTTCAGAGCACCCGCGAGCGTCAGCGAGCGGACACGTCGGGATTGGATTCATTCAAGCACCGCGGAGGAGCCTCATAGAGCGCCATCGGTACACCCTGTTCGGACATCACGTAGCATATGTCGCCCCCGCCGCTCGCCAACCCTAATCGGCAAGCCCTTTTTCGCCCTCTGTGAAAGAATGATCGTCGAAGACAGTTGATCGAAGGAGATCGCTCCATGCAGAATGATTCGCCAGATCGCCGCGGCTTTCTCAAGACCGCCGGCGCGGCTCTTACGACTTCGCTTTTCACCGGCGCCTTAAGAGGCGCCAACGACAAAATCAACATCGCGTTTATCGGGATCGGACAAATGGGCCGCGGCAACCTCGGCTATGCCCTGAAACGTCCGGACATCGAGGTAGTCGCGCTGTGCGATGTCTACCAGCCCAACCTCGACTTCGGCGCATCGAAAGCCAAGAGCGGCACCAGGCAGGTCAAAGACTTTCGCGAAATCCTGGCCGACAAGTCAATCGACGCGGTCTGCATCAGCACTCCCGACCACTGGCATGCCTACATGACCGTCGAAGCCTGCAAGGCCGGTAAAGACGTCTATGTCGAAAAACCAATCTCGGTGACCATCGATGAAGGCGCACAGATGGTGCAAGCTGCCACCACATATAAACGGGTGGTCCAGGCCGGAACCATGCAGCGCAGTTCCGAGCATTTCCAAAAAGCAACTGAGTTCATTAAGAGCGGCGCGCTGGGCAAGATCGTCATGGTCCATTGCTGGAACTACTCGAACGATGATCGCGCCGGCGTCGGCAACCCGCCGGATTCCTCTGCGCCTTCCAACCTCGATTGGGACATGTGGCTGGGTCCCGCGCCGGCGCGCCCCTACAACGCAAACCGCTTCGGCTTCGATGTGGAGTTCCCCGACAAGCCGCGCTGGTACTCCAACTTCCGTTACTTCTGGGATTACGCCGGCGGAATGATGACCGATTGGGGCGTTCACTGGCTCGACATCGTTCAAATGGCCTTCAACGAAGAGCAGCCGCGCTTCGCCAGCGCGAGCGGGGGCAAGTACTTCCTCACCGACAATCGCGAAACGCCCGACACCCTCAAAGTCACTTACGAATATCCCAGCGGCTGGATCGCCACTTATGAGAACCGCAACTCCAACGCCCAATCCATGATGAAGAAAGACGGCGGCATTCTGTTCTACGGCGAATACGGCACAATGTTCGTCGACCGCTCGGAGTTCTTTGTGGTTCCGGAGATGAAGCCGCGCAAGCGGGGCCAACCCGGTGCTCCAGAACCCGCCATGAAGGACATTGCCATGAAGAGTGTCTCCAGTGGCAACGCGAACCATTGGGCTAATTTCGTCTCCTGCGTGAAGACCCGGGAGAAGCCGAACAGCGACATTGGAATCTGCTTCAAATCCACCACAACCTGCCAACTGGGCAATGTCGCTCTCAGAAGCGGCCAGCGTGTTGAGTGGGATGCTGCGAACCAGACCATCAAAGATCCGAGCCTGCAGAAATGGATGGCGTGGCGGGAGACTCGCAGCCCGTGGAAGATTTCGGTGTAGCGGTTGCACGAGCTTCTGAAATGCTGGCGTCAGGGTCACTGCGCCTTGGTTGACATTCGAGCGCGGCAACGTGGAACGTTGTAGTCGTACGATATCTGTCCGTCAGAAGCTCTGCGGACTCAAACGCGGTCAAAAGTTTTCAAGCATCCAGACATTGTCGGTACCGCGCAAGCTCATGATCGCGAGATGGCGCCCGTCTCGTGACGGCACGCCGTAAGCTTTAAGCCCACCCGGTTCTCGCCATAGTACGCGAGTCTCGCCATTCAGGTCGATCGATAGGAGCAGTGAACTCCCCTCGGCTTGAGTGGAACTCAACAAGCCCCTTCCATCATCCCGCCACGCGAGATAACGCCGCCCCTCAAACCCTTGAGGGGCAATCGTATCCGTTACGCGACCCGCTACAGAAATGAGGTGGATCCGGTCACCAAACTCTTTCATAACAGCGATTCGGGAGCCGTCGGGAGAAAGGCACCAATCGTAGACCCCGCCGGGGTCCTTCTGGAACCTGGCGAGCTCCCGGCCACGGCCTTTGAATGGGTCCAGGGCGGTGAATACGAGGGAGCGCCCATCGGGCGACCACTCGGCGATGGCGCATAAATCACCAGACGTCGCGCAAGAAAAGCCAGAAAAACTTCCCTCCAACACGAATACAGGAGTACCTCCGGTAGCAGCGACGCGCATGATTCGCTGCGAGGCAGGCGGGTAATCCCAGGCTTCTTTTACGGAGGTGTAAAGAACCCACGCTCCGTCCGGACTCACGCGGGCGCTAATCGGGTCCGCGAATCCCGTCACGAGTGGAACAGTCGCCTCAGAGTCAAGGGCCTGCCGGAAAAGTCCCCACAGGCCATTGCGATTGGACGTAAAGATCACTGCGCTGTTGTCCGTCGTCCAGTCTTCCGGCTGGTTATAGTTATCGTTAAGCGTCAGACGCCGCAGTTGTCCCATTCGCGTGCCACCGCCTTCAAGGTCGGCTACGACGATGTTTGACTCGTGCGCCCATCGCTGGAACACAAGGTGTTTGGCGTCCGCCGTCACACTCAGGTCGTCAATACAGAATCCAGCCCAATCGGTGAGCCGCACCGGATCCTCGGTCAGTTCACCCGTGCGGGAATCGACGCGGGTCTGCCAGATATTGCAACTTGCCTTTAGGAGCCCTGGTTCCGACAATATGTACAATAGCCGTCCATCGGCGAGCCAGATAAAGTCGGGCATTCTCCATGACGGTACCGAAAAGAGCGAGCGGGCCGGGCCGCCTTTCAGCAAACGGCTCACGAGGGCGTCGGTGGATTGGTTACTGACCTGGTAGATCACTCGCTGCCCATCGGTCGACCAAACGAATCCGCCGAGGGAACCATCCTCCCCGGCCTCGTAGAGCTTTCGCGCGTCCTTTCCCGCTTCATTCATGAGCCAGATCTCACGGTCGCCAAAGGAGCCAGCGTTCGAACCAAAAGCGATCAGATTGCCGGTGGGCGAGACCGAGAATGCCTCGGAGTGGTCACGAAGCAGATACGGCGGCGATCCTGTCAAGGGCACCATCCAGATGCTAGTGTCGTCTGCGTTCCAGTTCTCGGCGTCCTGTCCGTATGGGCGGGCGTTCGCGAGGAACCTGGTGTTGTCGGGAAACCATCCTGCTATCGACCAGGCAGGTTTCTTTCTACCACTCAGTTCCTTCGGTTGAGGGATAGACCGCGTCTCGCCGCTTTGAATGACGCGTATCCGTATGCCATTGGTTTCGGTGTAGGCCAGATATCGGCCATCCGGAGAGATGGCGGCGCCGGCAAGCACCGTGTTGTCGGCGGAATTGGTGGTGAGTTTCCGCTGCACCATAGCAGCATGAGATGCGGCCGGCCGATGTTCCATCAACCAGGCGGTCAAGGCTAACGCCAGGAAGCCGGCCACTGCGCAAACGATTAGAAGTCTCTTGTTCAGGGAGGCTGGGGCTTTCCGTTTTAGGTGCACTAAATCGGCGCGAATATCTGAAGCCGATTGATAGCGCAACTCGCGATCTTTCTCCAGCGCCTTGCAGATGATTTTCCAGAGATTTCCGGGGATCTCGGTTTTCGGTGTTGCGGGGGCACGGAAAAGGACCGCCTCACGGACTTCCGCCGATGTTTCGCCGGCGAACGCCTGCCGCCCCGTTGCCATTTCATAGAGCACCAGCCCGAATGAAAACAGATCACTGCGTGTGTCGAGTTGCTCGCCCCGGACCTGCTCAGGAGACATATAAGCGGCAGTGCCCATCGCAAAACCGGTTCGAGTCAGGTTTGGGTCGGCGGCGGCGCCTGTGTCAGGGGATTGGACGTGTTCCACTCCTGCCAGGCCAAAGTCTAGAAGTTTAGTCTGCCCTCGCTTGGTGATGAAAATATTTGCCGGCTTGATGTCGCGATGAATGATACGTTTCTGATGAGCTGCGTCGAGTCCCTCGGCAATTTGAATCGCCACGTCACATAACGGCTCGATCGGGATTGGCGCCTCTTCGGCAATGCGCTCCCGCAAGGTTCGTCCTTCGAGCAGTTCCATCGCGATGAAAGGTTGCGCATCGTGCTCCGCAAACTCGTGAATGGTGCAGATGTTGGGGTGGTTTAGTGTCGAGGCCGCGCGCGCCTCCTTCTCAAAGCGTTCCAGAAGTCTCGGATCGTCATGCAGGTCCACCGGAAGAAACTTCAGCGCCACACGGCGGCCCAGCTTGATGTCTTCCGCCGCGTACACCACACCCATGCCGCCGCTGCCTAAAACCTCCAAAACGCGATAGTGGGACACCCTTTTGCCGGTCTGGTTGGCCGGGGGTAGACCTGGCTCTTGCCGGGCGGGCTCTTCCCGAAGCGGCGCCGCTTCCGTGCGTTCTTCGCGATAGACCGGAACCTTCAGCCGATAGCCGCGTCGCGCGACGGTCTCTACGTAAACGGGGTCCTCCGCCGAATCCCCCAGTGCGAGACGCAGTTTCTTGATGGCCGTATTGATGCTGTCGTTGAACTCCACCATGGTGCCATTCGGCCATAGCTTCCGGCGGATCTCGTCCCGTGTCAGCACTTCTCCAGGGTGATCGACTAACATCCGCAAAACCTGGAACGGCTGTTCCTGGAGTGGAATCCTTTTTCGCTCCGCGTACAGTTCGCCCGCAATGAGATCCAGTTCAAAGCGGCCAAAACGGATGATGTTCGCGGGTATATCGCTCACTGAGACGTCTTTCGAGAGCATACTATCCTACCGAAACCACCATCGGTTTGATAGCGAGCAAGTTCGGCAATCTATGCAACTTACTGTGCGCACGACAGTTGCATCAGTTCAGCCAAAGTTCAGCCAGAGTTCGGTTGACCCGAAACGGCCTGTATTGCATGCTTGCTTGCGCGAGTGACTCGCTCGATAAAGGACCAGAAAAAATGAGACTCAATGTAGACAAGCGCCGAAGCCACAGCGCTGGCGTCATGAAATCCAAAATGTGGCCGTGCATCACAGCGGCAACACTGTTATTCACCGCGATGGCGATGCCGAATGGCATGGAGGGGCAAGCAGTCCAGAACCAAACTGCCACGCATCAACGGTACACGATTGTTGATTTGGGCACTCTAGGAGGTCCGAGCAGCTACTTTTGGCCGTTTCAGGAAGTCGTGAATGCGCGTGGAGAGGCGGTCATTGGGGCTGACACCCCAAACTCCGACCCGAGCAACCCATGCTTCAACCCAATAGGACCCGTCACGGATTGCTTCATCCAGCATGCCGCTGTCTGGAATCGAGGCAAGCTCTTGGACTTAGGGACCCTCCCGAGCGGTACTTTCAGCAGCCCGTTATGCATTGCTGACAATGGTCTGATCGCGGGAGGCTCCGATATCGGCGTTCTCGACCCGCTCACAGGAGAAGTGGAACAGAGGGCCGTGCTCTGGCAGGACAAGGGCAAGATGATGGACCTCGGAACACTGGGAGGCAATCAGAGCCAAGCCGTTGGAGTAAACGCCCGAGGCGAGGTGATTGGAGCGGCGTTGAATACAATTCCTGACGCTTACTCTCTCGCGGCGAACTGGACGGGCTCGTTTGCCGCAGCTACCCAGACCAGGGCCTTTCAATGGCAAAACGGAGTCATGCACGACCTTGGCACTTTGGGAGGGCCAGACGCTTTTGCTCTATACATCAATGAACCCGGTCAGGTTGCGGGAATCTCGTACACAAGTTCAACGCCGGATCCAAATACCGGCCTTCCCCCGATCCATCCCTTTCTTTGGCAGCATGGTCAGATGTTTGACCTAGGCACATTTGGAGGAGCATCGGCCGGCGTGTACGACCTGAACAATGCAGGCCAGGTTGTGGGAGTAATGGACCTTACAGGAGACCAAACCTGGCACCCGTTCTTGTGGGATCGTGGACACCTGGTCGATCTAGGAACCCTGGGAGGAGACACCGGGGTGGCAAACGCCATCAACGATTCCAGCGAGATTGTGGGTCAGGCGGACTTGCCGGGGAGCCAGGGAAATCATGGGTTTATCTGGCGTGACGGGAGGATGACCGATCTCGGTACTCTTGGCACTAACAGTTCTGCGAGATGGATCAATTCAAAGGGCCAAGTCGTCGGTAAATCTCTAATAGGCCATGTGACGCCGTCCCATCATGGATTTCTGTGGGAGAACGGCGGTCCGATGATCGATCTGAACGTTCTTGTTCCCATGGGTTCAGCCCTTACAATCGAACAGGCCTACTTCATCAATGAGCTCGGAGAGATTGCAGCCAATGGAGTGTTCTCGAACGGCGACCAACATGCGATCCTACTCGTTCCTGACGGCAATTGCGACGACTTAGAGGCCAGAATCGCCGCCTTACAGAACAGCGCTGCCCTCGCGCAGAACCAGCCCGTAATCAAGCAAGTCGAGCCAGCTAGCCCCGCAATTCAATTCCGCAACCGGTTCCTGCAGCGAGATAGCATTCCCAGTCCTGCTGCCGCGCCCTTGAACTAGCTCAGGCCTCGCGACCACTCTTGCCGGGGCGGAGCCGAAACTCGGTCACGCCCACGTCCGCTCCGGCACTTGAACTTACCGCAAGTTCTCATCGGCGATTCCGCTACGGGCCAGTTGAAACGCCATTTCCGAACTAATTAATCAGGAGAAGAACATGAAAGCACGGATCTGTCTAACCGTAGTGTCTCTATTCACCGCGATGGCGAGTGGCATGGAAGGGCAAGGCGACGCATTGCAAAATGACAAACCGAAGCATCAGAAGTACAAGCTCGTGGACCTCGGCACACTCGGCGGGCCAAACAGCTATATTTCAAGCGTGCCGCTAGTGAGGATGTTGACGGACAGTGGGATGGTCGCTGGCTCCGCTGACACTGCAAGCCTGGAGCCTTTCTCACCAAGCATAAACGACGCCAACGCTTCGAACGGTTTCCTCTGGAAGGATGGCGTGCTGAACAGCCTGGGTCCGCTCCCAGGAGGGTTCAGTAGCTTTGCAGGTGCGATGAATGAAGGCGGAGCGGTTATCGGACAATCGGAAAATGGGAACGTCGACCCCTTAATTGGGTTTCCCGAGCTTCACGCTGTGGTCTGGTTCAGCGGGCACGTTGTCGACCTCGGTAGTTTCGGCGGAAATGAAAGCAATCCCGGCGACATCAACAACCGCGGTCAAGTTGTCGGAGGAGCACTGAACTTGACGGCCGATCCATTCGCAAACAGCTTCGCGAGCTACGCATTCTTTTACCCAGCCACAACGCAAATACATGCCTTTCTGTGGCAGGGAGGAGAGCTGCAAGATCTCGGTACCCTCGGTGGTCCGGACAGCTTCGCTGAGTTCATAAACGAGCGCGGCCAAATCGCCGGGCTATCTTATACGGATTACGCGCCAAACCCAGGCGACGGAGGCCAGCCAGCCTTGCATCCTTTTTTCTGGGAAAACGGCAAAATGACAGACGTAGGTACTCTTGGAGGCGCATGGGGCGTACCAAACGGCTTCAACAATCGTGGCCAAGTCGTGGGTGAATCCGATCTAGCCTTGGATCTAACCAGCCACCCCTTTTTGTGGCAGGCAGGCAGAATCACTGACCTCGGCACCCTGGGAGGCGACTACGGCGCGGCATACGCCATCAACGATTCCGGGGAGATTGTGGGCGAGGCGGATTTACCCGGGAGCCAGAACCATCATGGGTTTATTTGGCGTAACGGGATCATGACAGACCTTGGTACCCTCGGCAGCAGCAGTTTCAATAGCTTCGCGCGTTACAGCAATTCGAAGGGCCAAGTTGTCGGGAAATCTGCAATAGACTCGACGTCTTTTCGTCATGGAACCCTGTGGGAAAATGGCGGTCCTATGATTGATCTGAACGCTCTCATTCCCATGGGTTCAGACCTCACCATCGAAGACACCTACTTCATCAACGAGAGCGGAGAGATTGTGGCTAGGGGAGTGTTTCCTAATGGTGACGAGCATGCTGTCCTGCTGATACCGGATGGCGACTGCGACGACTCAGAAGCCAGAATCGCCGCCCTCCAGAACAAGCTGGCGCCTAGCCGGCAGGCCTCCACGACGCAGCATCGTTATCGCATTCCAGGGCGGGTGACCGAACACTTGAACTAGCCGGAAAGCCATACTGGCCGGGGCGGATGCGCAATCTTAACCCGTATCCGCTCCGGCTTGTGAGGTACGGTGTCGGCCTGAACTCCGTCGAGTTCCGCATACGGAATTTAATTCTTGCCAGCCCCGACCCAACGCAGCTATTACGATTCAGCTGCTTCGGTGGCGCCGTATTCCTTCAGCTTATTGAACAGAGTCTTCAGGCTGATACCAAGAATTTCGGCGGCACGCGTCTTGTTGTTCTTGGTGTGCTGCAGGGTGAGTTGGATCAGCGCCCGCTCCGCCTGCGCGACGGTGGTGCCGACGGGCAGGCGCACACTCTCCGGCTCAAAGACCGTGGACGCCGAGCGCTGACCCGTCGAAACACCGAAGTCGTAGGGCAGATGGGCCGTGAGTATGGCGCCCTCGCCGGCGACGATGACGGCGCGTTCCAAAACGTTTCTGAGCTCACGCACATTGCCCGGCCAAGTGTGCTTCCGGAAGGCTTCCATGACCTCGGGACTAACGTGAGTCACGTTACAGGAGTGCTTGCGATTCAGATTCGCGATGAGCGTCTCGCACAGCAGTTCCAGATCGCTCATTCGCTGGCGGAGCGGCGGGAGGGTGATCTGAAAGACGTTGAGGCGGTAGTAGAGGTCCTCGCGGAGGTCACCCTTTTTCAGGGCTTGTTCGATGATGCGGTTGGTAGCGGCAATCACCCGCACGTCCACGGAGATTTCCGATTTTCCACCCAGCCGCCGCACGCGAGAGTCTTCCAGGACACGCAAGAGCTTGGCCTGCGTGCCGCTTGGCATTTCGGCCAGTTCATCCAGTAAGAGCGTGCCGTGCTGAGCCAGCTCGAAACAGCCGGCGCGGCGCTCGAGAGCACCGGTGAATGCACCCTTTTCGTGGCCGAACAGCTCACTTTCGATGAGCGTTTCCGGCAACGCGGCGCAATTGATGGCGATGAAGGGACCGGCCCGGCGGTCACTGAGTTGGTGGATGGCGCGGGCGACAAGTTCTTTCCCGGTTCCGCTTTCACCGGCCACCAGCACCGACGCCTTGCTGGAAGCCACTTGGCGGACGATGGAGAAGACCTTTTGCATCTCTTCCGACGTGCCCACCATGTCGCCAAGGACACCTTGGTAGGAAAGCTGGCGCTGAAGGCGTTCGGTTTCCTCAGTGAGCTGGCTCTGGGTCGAGGCACGCTGGAGCAGGATCCGGAGCGCGTTGGGCTGAATGGGCTTCTCGAGGAACCAGAACGCTCCCAGGTCGTGAATGGTCTGGATGGCGGTCTCGATATTCCCAAAAGCGGTCAGCACGATCGCCGGCGGCATTTGGCCATCGGCACCCAAACGC
>JBAUOG010000318.1:0-2375 GCA_049579625.1 Bryobacteraceae bacterium | reverse complement strand
CACGTACACGCTGCTGACGATGGACGGCAGCAAGTAGCGGACAGGGAGGGCCAGAAGGAAGACGAGCGACAGTTTCGGCCGGCGCGCGAGGACCAAACCGGCGGCCGCCAAGGCTGAGAGAACGAGCAGCCACTGCAGCGGCAGGGTGACGTGATCGACGACCCAATCAACGCCCACCAGGTAAGCGCCATGGTTTTGGGTCAGAAAGTCGTAGCGATCGAAGTAGAATTTGGCGGCCAAGCCGATCAGAAGGATGGTCAGCATGGTCCTCACAAAACCGCTGTCAAAGGCGCCACCGAATGTCAATTCGTTCAAGTCGATGGTGCCCGGGGTGGCGAACTGCGGTAAACGGTTCTGCAGTTGGCCCAGATGAGCGCCCACCCAGAACACTAACAGCGATACGACGGTTCCCGCCAGCACCACGAACAAGGCCATGTTGTAGAACGGCAGCTCGAAGAAGTAAAACCTGAGTTGCTGATGGAAGATGGGGTCGGCATATCCGGCGGCGCCCGCAGGCAGTTTCAGGCCCGCGAAGTAGCGCACCACGGTCCACGAGTCGACCGTGATGTTAGCCACGATGATGGCCAGTAACGCGAGGATGCAGATGACGATCAAGTTTGTGGTCCGGCCGGTGCGCATCATTTCCGTGGCGCGTCGTGTGCCCAGCTTATATGCGGCCCAGAACGCCGCGAAGTAAATGACCGCTACGACACAGACGGGGACCGTACCGTACATCAGGAGACTGATCCAGGTATCGAGTTGGCGCATTTCACGCCACCACTCGAAGTCAATCATGAATGAAGCAGCAATGAATTTAGAGAGGAAGAACAGAACGAACAGCGCGATGAGAACAGCAATCGGTGTGACGCGGCGCCGCGTGGGACCAAACGTCCGTTGTGACATGTCTTACCGAATCGTACCAGTTACGGGAAGTTACCTGATGATGGGCTGGAGCGGATTGGCGTATATTTGTCTGACCGGGAGCGGCGAATGAAGCAGTGTGTGTTTGTTGGATCTTCGACCGAGGGACTTCAAAAGGCGAATCAAGTGATTGACCTTTTGGCATCCATCGGAGGAGTTGAACCGCTGTTGTGGACCGAGGTGTTCGAAGCGGGAATGCTGACGTTTGAAGCGCTCGAAAGTATGCTGCTCCAGTGCAGCGGCGCCGTATTTGTCGCCACGGGGGACGACCAAAGCGTCGTCAGGGGGACGAAAATCAACACGCCGAATCCCAACATCCTGCTGGAGTTCGGGCTGGTCGCCGGCAGGATTGGCAGACACAACATTGCGCTTTGCGTCTTTGGAGAAGTGAAGCTTCCCTCCGATCTGACTGGTTTGACGGTTATACAAATGGATCAGGCGGAAGGTGCTCGAGTGCCGGGTTCGGAGTGCCTGGAGCAAGCCAAGGACAAGCTGGAATTGTGGGCTTCAACGCTGCTGGCAACCGTGGACATGATCCCACGCACTGATATTGTCCACGGCTACACCGGGCGATGGGCTTTTGAGCTGCGTCTGGACCACTGGAGAAACATCGCCATCGCGGGGCCCAATTGGGTCTCTATCAAAGGGACGTTTACGCTGGTGATTCCGGCAAACGGGCAAGCCGGCAGCGGCTTGGCGCATGGTCGTTTGTACTTCAAACTTGTGGACCGGCCGGACATAAACCAGAACCCTTATCAGGGCGAGTACCGCACCGCGCACGAGATTACGACCGCCGCGTGCGAACGCGACGGGTCGCTCTGCTTCACCAGTCAGGCCTTTGCCGTAGAGAAGATGAATGCAATTGGTCCGCCGCCTGCCGCCTTGGCGGGATTGGATGTGGCGGAACCATGGTCGGCGCAGTGGCGACTGAGCCCGACGTCTGAACCCCGGAACCTGGAAGGCGTCGTTGCGACCGACAGCATCATCGGGACGCACGGCCGAGCCAAGGCGGTCCGGATCTAGGCGTTATCAGAATCCGTCGCTGCGCCAGACGACTCGGCCGTTCACGATGGTTGCCAATGGGCCGCCTGTCAGTGCACGCCCGTGGAATGGCGTGTTGCTGCTCTTCGAAGGCGACATGGTCACGTCGTATGTCCACTTGTGATCGAGGCTGAAGATGGTGACATCAGCGTCCGAGCCGATGGCTAAAGAGCCCTTGGGCAACGCCAGTATCCTGGCCGGGTTCTGGGTGAACAGTGCTACGAAACGCGAGAGTGACAGCTTGCCGGCATGAAACAGTCGCTCGAGCGCCAGCGGAAGGGCCGTCTCCAGCCCGATGATGCCGAACGGGCAGCGCTCGAACTCCTGCATCTTTTCACTGCCGGGATGCGGCGCGTGGTCGGTGGCAATGGCGTCGATAGCCCCACTGAGTAGCCCGTTGGTGACCGCTTCCA
>JBAUOG010000317.1:0-9070 GCA_049579625.1 Bryobacteraceae bacterium | reverse complement strand
GCGGCGGGAATGTAGGGGCAAAGACTACGGAGCCCGCCAAAGCCGAGATGACTCTCGGCTCAGCAGGCTAAACAGCCTGCGCCACGGGGGTGGAGGGTTTTCCGACGTTAGAGAGCCGACGGCATGGGCAAGCCCGACTTGCCTAACGCCCGCTCGATCAGGAAGATCGCCTCGAATTCCTTCACCGCCTTCGCGATGGAGGTCTCCATGATGTTCATGTGCCGCGCTCGATCGAGCATCTTCTTTTCGCGGAAGGAGAGCGGCTTGGCCGTCTGAATCATGAGTAAGGTCTTGAAGACCTCGGCAATCTCAAGCAAGCTGCCGTTCTTCATCTTGTCGGAGTTTTCCTTGAACCGGTCCTTCCAATCCTGGACGCAACCAGGACGGCCAGCCGCAAGATAGCTCAAAACGCGAGTAATTTCAGCGCATTTTGTCACTTTGCGGAGTCCGACGTCGCCCACATGGGAGAAGGGGACCATGACGGTCATACTATTCGGGAGGAGTCTAAGAAGGTAAAAGCGCTCGTGTTGGGCACCAAACGAGCGAAAGCTGATGTTCTCGATGGTGCCAATACCGTGGTTTGGATAAACCACTTTTTCGCCAACCTGGAAGGTCATGCATGGACCTCTTTTCTGTAAGAAGGAGTCAAGTACCAGTACAGGGCCGAAACCGAATAGTAATCCCCCGTAAAGATTTCGTCAAGTATGAAACTTGGGAATGTCACACACAAAACGTGGTGTATAGCGAAAACAGGGGTGAAAGCCGATAAATAATACCTTCCAGCTATGGCGCACACGTGGTGTGGTGGCTAGAAGTTGGGGAGGTGGCGCTCGTCGAAGGGTCATGGTTACGTCTCTTGGAATTTTCAAGAGAATTCCATGGAGAGTCGAGGACGAGAGGCGATGGACAGTGGATGTCGATGGGAATAGGTAAAAACTGCCGATGATGGAGGGATCAGTTGCGTTAGGATGAATACGTGGACGGTAGCAATTGCTACTCGCTGCCGCCCATCAGGTCTAGCGCCGCCCTTCAAAGCGGAGTTCGATCTGGACTGTTCCGAAACGCAGCACAATCCGTATTCGAAGGTGCATAAGAATCATCTCCTGCCGAAAGGTGGGATTGAAAGGCCGGGACCAGAATCCCGGCTTTTCCCTTTGCGGCTCGAGTACCGCGTCCGGGAAACCAGCATATTCAATTGCATGACGACATAAGAGCCCGCCGAGGCGAGCTCCTACGGATTACTTGTTTGATTTGGGGGAGAAAGATCTCGCGGAAAAGCCGGTTTGAGCTGCGGGATTCTGGCGCCGCCGTTCAATGCGGATCGTCTGCATTCTGTTCACCTTTGGCCGGAACAGGGCTTACAGCCCGTTACAAGAGCCACCGCCTTGAGGCGGTGGCTTCTCACACCCTGCCGGTTGGCATTCCGGCAATAAAATTTTGAGGCTGCCTTTGTTTTCGACCGTCCTGCGTGTAAGCTGATTCTGCCTGAGCGGAGGATACGGCAAAGCTGGGAAGCGACCGGAGCGCCGACTCAGGGGCTGGCAGGGCGGGCGGTAACTCCGCCCGCCACAGGCCCTGCTGGCCTGAAAGCGGTAAATCCCAGGGGTTTGGGGACGGGTCCCCATATAATAAAATCTCCTTCCTTTGATAGAGCTTGGTGATCATCAGGAATCCTGTAGCGACGGCGCGGTTTTGGTGCGCCAGCTGCGTGGGCCGCACTTTAAGAGATGGCCGCGGTGCAACAGTCGATCAAGCATGGAACTGACCGCGGCTGTATCGCCTAACACTTTGGCCCAGTCGTCTGCGGGGCGATTCGAAGTCAACAGCGTGCTCGCGCGTTCGTAGCGGCGCATGACGTTTTCGAGCAGGTCCTCGGCGGCGGTCAGGGGCAGCTTGCGCATGCCGAAGTCGTCGATGATGAGCAAAGGAACCGTTGTCAACGATTCCATGTATGGTTTGCGTGTGCCGCTAGCCACCGCATCGGCGAGTTCATCGAGCAGCACATGAGCTTCGCGATAGAGTACGCGATAGCCCTGCAAGATGGCGGCCTGGCCGATGGCTTGGGCCAGATGACTCTTCCCGGTTCCACCCGGGCCGAGAAACAGCGCATCTTCGTGTTTAGCGATGAAACCACCCGTGGCCAGATCGAAGACCAAACTGCGATTCATCTTCGGATTAAAGGTGAAAGTCGAAGTTGTCGATGGTCCGGTGTGGGTCGCGAAAGCCGGCCAGTTTGCGCCGGCGCTCCAGCAATCGATCGGCGCGCGATCCGACGCAGCCCTTCGGCGACACGCCAACGGGAAGGTACGCCATCGTTGAGTTGGTGAACCACACCCCTGGCGAGACAAGGGTTCATACCTACGGGGCACACCCGTCGATTCTGCTTGATCCGCTTTCCGGCCAGGCCTTGAGAGCCAAGCAGAACGGCCGGACCGGCCTTATGGTTCACGGCGGGGCGCCGCCCGCTACCGGAGGGTTACGTCCCACGAACGGCTGCGTGCGGCTTTCAGAGGATGACCAGGGGAGTTTGGTGCCTCTGATTCAGGCCGTTGCGTTGAAGTCGATTTCCGTCTCAATCACCGAGCCGGCCTGATTCGTTTTGACGGACCGCGAGTCTAAACATTGCGCCGTAAACATCTGCGCATCCGCTCGCTGACGCGCGCGGTTCAGTGCTGGTAGGCATCCGACAGACTCTGGCGCTGGCGGTTGCTCTGAAAATACCCGGAGGGCCGAACCACAGCCTAAAGTCCGTGCCCCGGACTAGCCCTTTTCATCATTGCTCGTTGTGCACTCAGGCGCTCATGCTGAGATCAGTGCTGCAGTGTTCACAGGTTCTGACGCGTGGTTCATTCTCGCCAGAAGTTGGTTGATCCGCAAAGACTTATGACGTTGTGCTTAGTCCCTGTTACTACCTGGCGACGCCGACGCTGACCTGCGACAGCGCGTATTTCTCGAGCTTGCGAGCATCGGCGTAGAACTTGCGGATGCCTTCCGCGAGTTTATCGGTTGCCATCGCGTCTTCGTTATGCATCCAGCGGAAGGTTTTCTCGTCTAGATGGAGCTGTTGTTCCGGGCTGGTATGTGCTTTGGCCGGATCGAGCTGGCGGGCCGCAGTTCCCTGCGCTCCTTCCAGGTCGGCAAGCAGGTCGGGGCTGATGGTGAGGAGGTCGCATCCGGCTAGCCGCAGAATCTGATTCGTATTGCGGAAGCTGGCGCCCATCACCTGGGTCTTGTAACCGTATTTCTTGAAATAGTTGTAGATGCGGGTGACGGACGCAACGCCGGGATCCTGATCGGGCGGGATTTCTTTGCCGCCACCTTCCTTCTTGTAGTAGTCGTAGATGCGGCCCACAAACGGCGAAATCAGAGTGACCTTCGCTTCGGCGCAGGCGACGGCTTGCGCGAAGCTGAAAAGCAGCGTCAGATTACAGTGGATGCCTTCCTGCTCGAGCTTTTCGGCCGCCCGTATGCCTTCCCATGTGCTGGCGACCTTGATCAGAATCCGGTCCCTTGAAATGCCACGCTTCTCGTAAAGGGACATGAGCTTTTTCGCCTTAGCGATGGTAGCCTCGGTGTCGAAGCTGAGGCCCGCGTCGACCTCGGTCGAAACGCGGCCCGGGACAACCTTCAAGATCTCGCTACCGAAAGCGACGAAGAGGTTATCCATGAACTCCACAGCCATCTCGGACTGATTGCCGCCTTTGGACTGGGCAGCCTCGATGGACTGATCGACCAGGTGCCGGTAGCCAGGCATTTGCGCCGCATGCAGCAGCAGGGAAGGGTTGGTGGTTGCGTCTTGCGGCTTGTGTTTGGCGATGGCTTCGATGTCGCCGGTGTCCGCTACGACGGTGGTGTATTGCTTTAGTGATTCGAGGAGTGTCATGAAAGTTTTTTCTCCAAAACAAGGTTCGCACATAAAGGAGGGTTTTGGCAGACCCTTTTGCGGGTGGCGTAAACCCAAATGTTTCAATATTGTGGCGAAGGTGCGGTGGACGGAATGGAAGCGGAATCCGCTTGCGTAACGCGCGCGGCTGCTCTGAAAATACTTGGTTAGGAGGCCTTAGGAAGCCTGCGGTTGACGAGCTTTGTCGCGTTCTGAGAATATCCAGAGAAGTTGGGCAACCGAACGCGTCAGAGCCCCTGAAAACTCCCAGGGCAAAAGCCGAGATGACTCTCGGCTCGGCAGGCTTGACAGCCCGCGCCACGTGGAAGAGCGGCTAGTGGCTGCCTCCGACGCTTTTCGTGTGTGACCATGGCTGCGCTTGGTAGGTCCAGCTCCGACTGCTGTAGTCACTGAATGTGATGAGAATCAGGATGGCTAACCAAACTAAGCCGGCGACGCAGAAGAGCTTGGTCAGGGTTGTGCTGTGTCGGATTCCCATGAAGACCCATGCGACGAGAGAGGCTTTAACCAGTGCGATGGTCAACGCCAACACGATGTTCCACTCGCCAAGTTCGAGATACGAAACGCCGACGGTAGTTCCCGTCAGCAGAATCAACGCGGCCCATACGGCGACCAGGATCCTCACGGTAGGAATAGGAACGTGGGTTGTCATCTGCGGTGTCCAATTAGATAGAGCAATGGGAAAAGGAATATCCAAACGATGTCGACGAAGTGCCAATAGAGGCCAATCATTTCCACCGGCGCAAAGTAGTTCGCATGGAATACCCGGCGCGCGGCCTGGATCACGAGAAACGTCAAGAGTCCGAGGCCAATCACCATGTGCAGCGCGTGCATGCCCGTCATGGCGAAGTACAAGAAGAATAGGATCTGGGCCTGATGAGCGAACTGAGCCGGTTCATAGGGGCCGAAGTTGAAGCCGGGCACCAGATGTTCGACCCACTTCGAGTGATACTCAAAGGCCTTAATCACCAGAAAAGCAGTGCCAAATGCCATTGTCAGGAGCAGGAATAAAATCAGATGTCTGTTGTTGCTCAACTGTGCAGCGCGGACAGCCAGCACCATGGTCAAGCTGCTGCAGATGAGCACGGCGGTGTTGGTTCCACCCAGTAGAACATTCATGTACTCGCTGGTGCTGGCGAAGGCGCCGGGGTACAAAGCGCGATACGTGGCATAGGCGGCGAACATGCCGCCAAAAAACAGGACCTCCGTAATCAGGAACGTCCACATGCCGAGCGTGGATGCATCGGTTTGCTGCGCCGAATTCGCAAAGTGGTGGCGGAGATGTGTTTCCTCGGGCGAAGGTTCGTGGTCGACAGGAACGATTGCGTCAGCCATGGACTTCCTCCTTGGGGCCGTAGTCGTAGGCCTCTTCCGTCACAGTGGGAGTTTCGTCGAAATTGAACGTCGTGGGTGGGGATTGGATCTGCCATTCAAGGCCCGTTGCCCCCCACGGATTGTTGCCGGCCTTCGGCCCGTACTTTAACGACCAGATCATGTAGATCATGGGAATCAAATAACCGATGCCGAGAATGGAGGCGCCGGCCGTGGAAAGCACGTTGAGCATTTGGAATTCGGGTGGGTAGGCGTGGTAGCGGCGGGGCATTCCCAAGTAGCCGAGGATGAACTGCGGGAAAAACGTCAGGTTGAAGCCAATGAATATGATGAGCGCGGCAAACTTGGACCACGCTTCCGGATATAGGCAGCCAGTAATCTTGGGCCACCAGAAGTGCAGGCCGCCCAGGAAGGCCATGACCATGCCGCCGACCATCACGTAGTGGAAGTGGGCCACGATGAAATACGTGCCATGGGTTGCAACGTCGGTGCCGAGGGCGGCCAGGAAGAGCCCGGTCAATCCGCCGATGGTGAAAAGCCCAATGAACCCGAACGCATACAGCATGGGCGTATCGAACGAGATCGACCCTTTGTACATGGTGGCGGTCCAGTTGAACACCTTAATGGCTGAGGGGACGGCGACTACCATACTCAAGAACGAGAAGGCGAGGCTGGTGTACATACTCTCGCCCGTGATGAACATGTGGTGGCCCCATACGACAAAACTCAGCACCGCTATCGCCATGCTTGAAAAGGCGATGAAGTTATAACCGAATACGCGCTTTCGCGAAAAGCACGCGACGATTTCGCTAATTACTCCCATGCCGGGCAGAATCATGATGTACACGGCTGGGTGCGAATAGAACCAAAAGAGATGCTGGAACAGGATGGGATCGCCGCCGATATTTGGATCAAAGATTCCTACGTGTGCGACGCGCTCAAAAGCCAGCAGCAGAAGAACAATGGCGAGCACCGGCGTGCCAAGCACCTGAATTAGACCGGTGGCGTAGTTCGCCCAAACGAAGAGCGGCAATCGGGACCAACTCATGCCTGGGGCACGCATTTTATGAACAGTGACTATGAAGTTCAGGCCGGTTGTTATGGATGAGAAGCCGGCCGTAAATACTCCAAATGCCGCGGCAAGCACATACGAATTGGAGTAAGTGCTGCTATAGGGCGTATAGAAAGTCCATCCGGTGTCGACACCGCCGCGCAACACCGCATACATCGTGAGGATTGCGCCGACTACATAGAGATACCAGCTCAGCAGGTTCACTCGAGGGAAGGCGAGGTCCTTCGCGCCGATCATGATGGGGATCAGGAAATTGGCAAGCGTTGCGGGGATGGACGGCACCAGAAAGAAGAACACCATGATGATGCCGTGCATCGAGAATAAGCGGTTGTAGGTTTCAGCGGAAAAGATGCCTTCCGGCTCAAGTAGGTTGATGCGGAACAGAACGGCGAACGAGCCGCCCACGAAGAACATGAGCGTGATGGAAATGAGGTAGAGCATGGCGATGCGCTTGTGGTCGGTGGTAAATAACCAACTCTTCCAGCCGTGCTCCACATTTAGGTAGTTGACCGCTGCGGTTCCTGTTTCCGACGAATCGTGCGCGATGGTTGCCATTCCCTGTTACCTTCCTGGTGCCGGTTGCGTGCGCTTGGGGGCGCCGGCTGGAGGAGCAAGTACCACCGGCGGCTGCTGAGACCCTTGCTGCGATGCCGGGGTCTGCGGCGAAAGCGACTTGATGTAGCCAATCAGTTGGATCACGTTCTCCTCGGTGACCTGACCTTTGAATTGGGGCATCACGTTAGGCTCGAAGCCGTTAACGATTTTCGCGTTAGGGTCGAGAATTGATTCGCGAAGATAAGCGTCGTCGGCCAAGACAGTGCGGCCATCGTTCAGCTGAACAGGTTTGTTGTATAGGCCCCGGAGCATGGGGCACCGGCCTTGCTGATCCAATAAGTGACAGGTTACGCAGCCGAATTGCTGGAACAGGCGTTCGCCCTGTTCCGCCAAAGTGCCTTGCGCGCCGCCACCACTGGCCCAGTTGGCGTACGCGCGCTGATCGAGAACATCGACCCAGCCGATCATGCCGGCGTGCTGATTGCCACAATACTCGGTACAAAACAAGTGATAGCGGCCAGGCTTGGTGGCAGTAAACCAGATGCTGTCGTAATGCCCCGGAACAACGTCATGCCGGACTCGAAAGGCGGGGATCGAGAAGCTGTGGATCACGTCTTCCGATGCCATGGTGAGTTTCACCGGTTGCCCGACCGGTACATGAAGCTCGTCGATTTCTTTGTTGCCGTCGGGATACTGGATCTTCCACATCCATTGCTTGCCGGTGACGAAGATCTCCATCGCGTCTCTGGGCGGCTGCTGGGCGGCGAAATACAACTGGGCACCCCAGCCGAACATAATCAGCATGACCAGGAACGGAAGGATGGACCAAGTCAGTTCCAGCTTGGTTGACCCGTGAATCTGAACAGATTCAACTCCCGGCTTCCTTTTGTATTTCCAAGCGAACACTACGATGCAGGCGAAAATTAAGACCGTCATTATCGCCGAGACGATGACTTCGAACCAATACAGGTCGTCAATGGGGCCAGCCTGAGCCGAGGCGGCTGGCGGGAAGAGCGGGATGTCGCCGATGAAGGCGAGACTACCCAACATGCTGCCGCTCCTTCCATGCCGCTTGAGGATTCGGTTTCCGGTCATTCCGCATCAAGAGAAAAACAAGGCCGCCCAGCAGCAGAACCGTGAGGCAGCCGGCGACCTTGAGTACGTTGATGATGGCAAGCGTGTACCTGCCCTGCGCCGCGTCGTAATGAAAGCAGAAAAGCAAGACGTAATCGACCGGAGATCCGATCTTGTGCTGGGACGCATCCACGAGCGCCATTCGGAGATCCGCGGGCGAGTACTGAATTCCGTAGAAATACCGTGACAGCTTTCCTTCCGGCGTGGCGACCATGATGCCGCCTGCATGAACGAATTGACGCGTTTGTTCATCCCACCGGTACTGAAAGCCGGCCGCGGAAGCCAGCTGCGATATCGCTTCCTGGGAGCCGGTTAAGAAATGCCAGCCTGCTTCAAAACCGGCCTGTCCGGATTCCTTCGCGTAACTGGCTTTTCGCTGCGATGCCAGCGCCGGAGTTTCCGCGGGGTCGAAGCTCACGACAACAACCTCGTAATCGCGGCCCGGTTCGAGGGGCACGCGGCGCAAGCTGGTTACGGACTCGTGCAGACTGAGTGGGCACAGACTCGGGCACTTGAAGTACACGAGTTGAAGAACCACGGGCTTGTCGCCAAAGTATGCGCGGAGGGGAACTGCCTGCCCCGATTCGTCGTGGAAAACCAGATCTAGCGGGAGTGATGAGTTCAGCTTTTGCTGAATGCTGACGCCTTTGGTAATAGCGGGCCGCGGGTACTGTGCCGAAAGGACAAGGGCCCCCATCAGAAAAATGCAAGGAAACAATAGCACCTTATTGCGCATTTTTCTGAGTGCCTCCTTTGATCTCGATACGATAGGGAGCCCGATTGGGATTCTCAACGCCGGTCGAGTAACGGCCTTCACCACCGGGCGTGGTGAGACCCGGCGGAGCGTCCCGGCGGATCTTGAGACTGGGCACTACGGCTTCCATGGCGCGATTGATGGGAACGCGCAAGTGGCCATTGGCATCTTTTCCATAGCTATTCAGGACCTGGTCTTCGTGAGAGCGCAATTCGGGAAGGTATTCCCACGGATGGACCTCAATTTGGGGATTCGGGGGGACGATTCGCGCCGGCGCGAGGGGACTGGGCAATTCGCCGACCGGATTCCTCTCGTACAG
>JBAUOG010000316.1:0-2882 GCA_049579625.1 Bryobacteraceae bacterium | reverse complement strand
GAGTCCCTCGTTAACGCAGCCGA
The DNA here is from genome assembly GCA_049579625.1 of Bryobacteraceae bacterium. Classification (GTDB taxonomy): domain Bacteria; phylum Acidobacteriota; class Terriglobia; order Bryobacterales; family Bryobacteraceae; genus CAJCIT01. The sequence continues at coordinate 2,859 of JBAUOG010000316.1, read as the reverse complement.
TCTCATTTCAATCTTGAAACTCAAGGCCGGACGACGTCTGAAGGCCGACCGCGGCTGATGGATGCCGCCACCCGCGCCCTGGTGCGGGAGCGCGCCGATAACCGTTGTGAGTACTGCCTGTTGCGCCAGGAATACTGCGAGTTCACGCACCACATCGAGCACATCATTTCTAAGCAGCATGGCGGGCGCGACGCGGTTGATAACCTGGCGCTAGCCTGTCATCGCTGCAACCTCAAGAAGGGCCCTAACCTTATGGCTGCCGATAAACAGGATGACCGCGTATCAACCGCTCATAGGGAGAAGGGGCCCGTTCACGCATCCGATTCCCCTCCATCAGCGGCAAGCCAGTGGGTAAAGCGGAGGCGGGTGTCCCCGGAAATTATCTGATGATAGACTGGACCGATACCAAGCATTAGGAGGCCAGCGTGCGTTCAATCAACGCTCTCGTCCTGGTTGCCATATTGTTGCTTTCGCGACCTGAGATGGGCAGGGCCGATGTCGTCAGTGATGCCGCCTCGCTCGCATCACAACTCAACCCCATCAACATCGCGCTGAAAGGGCTAATCGGTGAAGCAGCCGGAGCCTTGGATTCGGTCTTGCAGAGGCAGCTCGAACACCTCCAAAGCGTCATTCAGATCGCTATCACGCAGCTCAACGATGCCGCTAAAACCCGCATCGATCAGATCGATGAACGCGCCCGAGCCCAAATCGCGGACCTAAACCGGCAAGTAAGGGACAATCTGCTGGTATTCAGTGCCTTGGTCGGCAAGCATCTTTCCACCATCGACGCTTCGTTGCGCCGGAGGATCGACCAGTTCAATTTCGGGTTAGCGAATACGCTTGCCTCGATCAAGTGGTTGCCCACTGTGCCTCTTCTGATGCTCGATGGCAATGGGATCACGACTTTCAAGCAAGATGGCGACAAGACATCCCTGTTCATCGGGGGAAGCAGCTTCACCAAGTATGGCCCGAAGCCCCAGGCTTTTCTGTCAGGCAGCACGATAAAATCAACGTCTTTCTTTTCGTCGAGCAACGAGATCGAGGTCGAGGTCCCAAACTATTCGATGGGCCTGATCGAAGTTTCGATTCCCAACAACGTGGTGCCCGACCGGTACGGGCCACAGGCGTTTTCGCTGAAACTTAAGATCGTGGACGGATATACGCTGGGCGTTGTGACCCATTACAACGAGCAGTCAGTCAGGCTCAATATTTGCGGTCGTCTGCCCCGCGTCCGGGCGCGTCTCGTGGTTTGGGCGTCGGGTAGGGCATGGGTGAAGGATCGACTGCCGCTGAAAGATTTGCTCCATGCGACCGCCCCCGGCGGAAACGGCAACGACCACGATACAGCATGCCTGCCAAATAGCCCACCGGCCGGATGGGAGTTCGACCGCGATCCGCCTGATTTCGGAATCGTTTACGGTAGCGAGAATCACAACAATTACGGCAGAATCGTTCCTCCCAGGGCAGACAGCACGTGCATTACCGCGTATGCGGATGGCAGGGATGGCAACGCGCACCAGAATATTCAGGATATTCGTATTAAGGTGATGAGACTTGAGGATCGCGATGAGTGTAATCCCAAATGGCGCTCTGACGTGTTCACATTGCCATACGGAAGCCTGGCGCAGCAGGATGTCCATGACCGGATTCGCGCTTCCAGCGCGGGCGACTGTGATGCTGCGCGCGCGAGGGCAATCCCGATTGCCCACGTAAGGGTCGAGTGGCCTGACAACGGCAACATCGTCACGGATCTAACCGAGGGCATCGATGTGCCTGCGCTTGATGGGTCTGTAAGCGTCAAGCTGAATTCCAACGGCTTAGTTGAATTCACGCTGTCTCCGCAGTGTATATGGCGGGTAAGGCCCGCCGGCCAATAGCTTTCGCCAACAGCGCGACAGTGACATGGGGCGCTGGCCTGTGAAACCGGGCTTCGTGCAGCGCGAAACGGTTATCGAGAGATGGGCAAACCCGTATTGAACCAGATTTGGACATTCCTCGCGGTCGTCCTTCTGTACTTTTCCGTCAACGTTTGGTCCGCGACTCAGCAATGGCAGCTCTCACTTCCAGGAAATCCCTTCAAGGACGGAAAGGTGACAGCGCACAGCGTAACCCTTTACGGAATTCCCCTTTGTGGTGCCTTGTTTGTTGCATTGTTATTGGTCACCCGTTGGCATGCGCGCGCGGAACCGGCGCTCTTGTGGACGGCGCGCTTTCCGAAGCTGGCGAATTTGGATTTCAACCCATACACCGCGCAGGCCCGGGTTGCACAAACGCTGAGTGTCTTCGCGTTCATCGTTTTACCCGCTGGGGCCCTGGTTCACTTTCTCTTGAAATTCCTCCAAGGCACTGCCTATCAGGCGAACAATAAACCGTGGGCGGCGGGACTCGAGCACCTGACCGAATGGAGAGGCGCATTCGCTGGGGGGTACTATTATGATCGCGATGCGACCGTGGCGCGCGGGCCGGATTTCCTGCCGTTCTGGGAACCATGGCTTTTCATGTTCTGGGTGGTCTTCGTATTGGGATACGCGATTTACTGTTTAAAGCCGGTCTTTGCTCCAGCGGGGATACTGAACGGTCGGAAATGACGATGCATCAGATATGGCAGCGTGCGGATCAGCTCGGGGCATTCGTCAGGATGTTCAAGGTACCGCAGGGCTTTGCGTTCCCGGTTCTGCTGCAGTGTTCAGCGGCTCCCTCCCGATGTTCCACTTGCCTCGTCGACCGCCGAAGCCATCGCCGACTTGGCATTATTGGGTGGCAGAAGGCTACTGCCTCTGATTTGCTCACGCTAGCCCGCATATCTCACAAGCTGGTTTGAGGGGGCAAGTTTGTGCGACTGGGGCAATTCGAGGCGGC
>JBAUOG010000315.1:0-5141 GCA_049579625.1 Bryobacteraceae bacterium | reverse complement strand
GGGCAACGAATTTGGTGACTTCCTGCCGCTTGCCCTGGTCGAATAAGAGGAAGTTTTCTTTTTTCAGGTTGCCGATGGCTTTTCCGTTCGAGTCACGGACGACGACCTGCACTTGGACCAAGTTCACCTTGGCCTGGAACGTCGCGGGAGAGTCGCGGGTACTGATTTCACTGACATTGGTTTCCGGTTGCGAAGGAGGAGGGGGCGGCGGCGGGGCTGTGGATGGCGCTGGATCCTGCCGAGCGAACAACAGAACACCTAAGAGGAACGCAGGCAACAGAGCAAAAGCCGAGATGAATCTCGGATCAGCAGGCTTGGCAGCCTGCGCCACGTGGCCTTGTGAAAATTCAGGGAGAGTTGGTGCAACACCTTCTTCATCATTCCGGGTGTCCACTCCGGCGCTCATGCTGAGATTATCGGGTTTATATGTTGTTAGAACGAGATGGATTCTACGATTCTCTCACTGAACCCGAGTCGTCGTTCGCGCTCGCGGGATTGGGAGTTGTACTCCAGCGGCTGACCATCCGCCCTGACTGAAGCGGGTATCCATTCGCATCAAGGCGGCGATCGCGGCTAGCGCCAGTAAGCTGACCGCAAATCCGGCGACGGCATCAGCGGCATAGTGATAACGGCCGTAGATCGTTGCGAGGGAGACGCTGACGGCGAATGCAAGCACGCCCCAGCCCCAACGGCGTCGCTCGGGCAGAGTTAACATGAGTCCCCAGGCCGCCGAGAAGGCCGAGGCAACGTGGGCGCTGGGGAAGACGCCGGCGTGGATAGTGCCCTGGCTGAGAACCCAGAGATTCAGATCGCGAAACAAGGTATTGATGTGCGGGAGATCCATTTGCGGCGCAAAGAATCGCGGTGGTAGAGACGGGAAAAACGGGATGAGGGTATAAGTAAGCAGTGTGCCCGAAAGGTAGATCAGAAGAAAGTTGTTTACCCTCTCGCGATGGTTGGTGAGCCACAGTGCCAATACGCCGAAGGCTCCCACGAAATACACCAAAAGATAGCAGAGTTCCAGGTAGGCTGGCAGCAGGAGTCCTGTGCTTTCGATGGCGCCGCGCAAGTGTTGCTCTGACAGGAGCAGGTGGTCCCAGGCTAGCCAACCCGGCTCGAAGCGGCCGGGGTAAGTGGCAGGAGTGAACCAATCCAACTCGCGAAACGCGACAAGTAAAAGCCCGATGGGAAGCCAGTCACGGAACCAACTGATTGCGTAGCCAGGGATGCGCGGCTCCAGCCATGCAACGACACCGATGATGGCGAAAATGACGAGGGCCTGGAAGAGCGGCTTCGCACCCAGCGAGGGACGCGCTTGAAACCAGGGCGCGATTGCCGCCATGAACGCGAAGTAGAGCACCAGCAGCCACTCTGAGCCGCGCACGGTGGGCAGACTAGCGGCTCGGGCCGAATCCGGCGAGTAGTCCGAGACAGCTATGGCGCGACTCGTCACGGGAATTGGATGCGATTCCCAGAATAACGGTTCCGGGCGGAATTAGCTCGGCCCTTCTCGCGCGGGCTTGCCGCAGGGGATCGTGAAGTAAAACGTCGAACCTTTTCCCTGTTCTGATTCCACCCAGATGCGGCCTCCAGACCGTTCAATCACACGCTGGCAGATGGCGAGACCCATGCCGGTACCGGAATATTTTGCCGTGCTGTGGAGACGTTTGAAGATTCCAAAAATCTGTTCCTTGAATTGGGGGGCGATGCCGATTCCGTTATCTTGAACGGAGAACTGCCACTCGTCGCCGCGCCGCTCAGCGGCAATGTGGATTTGAGGAGGCGCGGTGCTGCGATAGCGAATCGCGTTTCCGATCAGATTCTGAAAGACCTGCTCCAGCTGAAACTCATACATGAGAACTCTGGGAAGAGCGGTGCTGGTGATTGAAGCAGCGCTGTCCTTAATGGCGACTTCCAGGTTCAGCAGGGTCTTCTTGAGGATCTCGCCGGCGTCTATATCATCGGTTGGATCCTCGTCCATGGTGGATACTTGCGTGTAGGCTCTGAGGTCCTTTAACAGGTTCTCCATACGCACCGCGCCTTGCACCGTGTACCCGATGTACCTATCACCTGCCGGGCCCAGCTTTCCGCCGAATTCTTCTTGTAGTAACTCACTGTAGATGGCGACCATGCGGAGCGGTTCCTGAAGGTCATGGGAGGCTGAATAAGCAAATTGCTGGAGATCGGCATTGGCGCGCTGGAGAGCGGCATTTGCATCTTGCAAGGCTGCTTGATAACGCACTCTTTCGGTGACATCGCGCGCTACCTTCGAAGCGCCGACGATGCGGCCATCGGCGGCTTTCACCGGAGAAATGGTGAGCGAGACATTCAGGTGTGAACCGTCCTTTCGCACGCGAATGGTTTCAAAATGTTCGACTCGCTCACCGCGCCTGAGCCGTTCGAGAATTTTCGGCTCCTCGTCAAGCCGATCACGCGGAATGATGAGCGCGATGGATTGGCCGACCGCTTCGGCCGGTGTGTAGCCGAAGAGGCGCTCGGCTCCTCGATTCCAGCTCATGATGATGCCATCAAGATCCTTGCTCACAATCGCGTCTTCAGAGGATTCGACGATGGAGGCAAGCAGGTTGGCGTTCTGCTCAGCCCGCCTTCGATCGCTGATGTCCTGGAAGTAGCAGACAACGCCGAAGCGACCATCCGGCAAAGCAATGCGATTGAGCCGCCATTCGTAAGCCTCCTTCACACCGCGGTCCAAACGGTATTCAGTCCTTTCCGGAGTAATGTAGGATTCCCCTGTTTCGAGCGTATGCCGGAAGATGCGGACGATCTCATCCGCGTATTCCGGTTGCCAGAGGATATGAATGATTTCGTCGAGTTTGCGGCCGAGGACGCCGCCGGGGATTTCTCCGAATACCGGCAATGCGACCGGATTAACCTCGCGGATGCGAAAATCGGAATCCACCAGATATACGCCGAGAGGCGCGTGATTAAGAAGAGTCTCGAACTCCCGCTCATGCGCCTTCTTTTCGGTGATATCGCGTCCCTCAGCTGTGATGAACACGACATTGCCTTGGTCGTCCTCGACAGGGCGAAGCGAGGCGTCGATGATGATGGTTTCCTCGCCCCCGGCGCGCCCGTAGATTTCGGTGTCCCAGCGAACGAACTCGCCTTGCGAGGCACGCAGGATGGATTCTTTTAGCGTGGCCCGGATCTCCTCCGAGACCTGCCACCAGAAGGTTGTCCAGAAAGGCTTGCCCTCGACGTCGGAAAGCTTAATCCCCACAGCATCGAGCGCGACCTGATTGATTTCGAGCACGGTGCCTTGCGCATCCAGAAGGCCGACAAACTGCACCATTGAATCGAGCGTAATCCGCGCGAGCTTTTGCCGATACTGTTCGCGAGTATCGCCGGATGAAAGCTCGGTGCCCCGCACGTTAAAGGGCTGGTGGATTCCGGGCGAAGAGGCGCTCATGTTTCAGATCGGCCGGCATGTGTTTGCCGGCGGTCATGTTTCGACATGCATCCGCTTGCTTGCTCCGCGGCGGAGAGCGGCGCGCACGGTTGCTCTGAAAACAAGTGTTGTTGATCTGGGGACAGGCTCGCTGTGTCCACGCGGCGACGGGCTTCGGCGACGTGATACGGAGATGTGTGGGCGCCTTGGGACACAGGTGCCTGTCCCCGGTCGGCATCCGTTTTCATCATTGCGGGTGTGCGAAAGTCCATCCTGAGATCCGTGCTGGAGTTTTGCGGATTGGTTAAGTCTGGCATCTCTACGGTGGCGCGAGACGCATGATGACAAGCAGGACGTCGCGACCACGGGGAAACTCAACTTCACCCCGATTGTACTGCGTGGCACAAAGTGGGGAGTACTGGGACCAATACGAGGAATGAAGGCGAACCTTCAGCCCGTGGCTGATGCGGGCTCCAGGCGGGATCAGCCCGTCACCCAGCAAACGGTGAGTCCGATAAGGGCGGTCGCAACGCTGACAAAAATGTCCATCGCGGACAGATCGGGCTTTGGCAGCAGGTGGGGCGAATATGAGTCCCGGAGTCGCCGGTTAGCGCTATGCAGATATCGCACAAGCAGCAGGAAGCCTGCGAACGAAGCGCCAGCCAACACTGCGGCGTTGACGGGCGCCCAATGAAGATGCCCGAGCACGCTGTCCCAGGGCGAGGCCCAGGGCGCTGACTCATCGATGGTGTCAATGACCGTCTGCACCGTGGTTGACAAGAGCGTGCCGACAGATTCAGCCAGCCGATGGGCTAGAAGAAACAGTGGTTGAAGATCGTGCAACATAAATACACTCCGCGAACAACGCCAGGAGGGCGCTCCGTTAGTAGAGCCACGGGATGCCCACCGCTAGGCAAGCGACGATGGTCAGGGCGGGGGCGAGCCTCAAATGGGCTGTACAGCCGCAGCCTTTCCGTTACCGCCGCTTCGCCTGGGCGAGTGTCAACCTCGTTTCGATTTGAGCTCGGCGAGAAGTTGTTCGACTTTATCGGCGCGATCGAGCGCCGCGAGCCGCTTCTCCGCGTTGTCCTCGAGGAGCGTTGCATATCCGATACCCAGCGCCTCACTTTCGCCCACCTTCTCGCGCATGCGGTCGAAGGTTGCGTCGTTCTTCAGATCCTGGCTGACGGCTACGCCGGAGCGCTCCAGAACTCTGGCCCGCCGGTGCTGGGCGATAAGCAACTCGGTCTTCGCTTTGGTCTCCGCCATTTTCTGCTCCAACTTGTTCAATGCATCGCGCATAACGCTGACCTGGTGTGACTGATCCTCAATCTGCTGCGAGAAATTGTGAGCCGCCGATTCGTGGGTCAAGGATCGCTCCAGCGCGACGCGCGCCAAGTCTTCCTGCCCCTTTTCGAGCGCCAGCTCTGCTTTGCGAACCCAATCGTTCTGATGTTCGAGGTTCTCCTTTTGCTTGTTTTCGAGCAGATGCTGGTCCGCGATGGCGATGGCCACCTGGGTCTTCACCTGCATGAATTGATTTTGCATGTCGAGGAGAAGTTGTTTGAGCAGCTTCTCGGGGTTCTCGGCTTTATCGACGAGGTCGTTGACATTTGCTTTCATCAACGTTGCCACTCTTTCAAGTAGTGCCATATATGTGCTCCTTTTTGCCTGATGTCTTCAATCTGTTTTCGACTCGAGTCAGCGACGGCCGAGCGAGTCAGCTCCGGCC
>JBAUOG010000314.1:0-2387 GCA_049579625.1 Bryobacteraceae bacterium | reverse complement strand
GTCGGGTGCTCCTAAATCATGCGTGTTTCAGAACGCCGTGTCGAGACACCTGCATATGGCCCTGCGAACTTTCTCGATGATGGAAACGCGGCCAGCGCTGCGGATCGTGCTGAGCCGGCTGGCTGCTTGAAAGAGGTGCGATTCCGCGATCATTTCGTGTAGAGTTCCAAAACGAAGAGCGCCTTCTCATGAAGGCGCCCCCGGTTGGATTAAACGATAGGTGGAACGACCGAACGCAGCCCCGCGGCTGCAGGGCCGATTCGCTCGCCTTGTGTTGTCCTGACTTAGTGATGCGGTGTCGGCGCTGTGCCCGCGGAGCCGCCTGAGCCGCCCGACACCTCGTCGAGTTCTTCGTTTTTCAATTCCTGTTCCTCCGGCGGAGGAGCGTTTTCCAGGTCCGTCTTCTGTTGATCATCCATTAATGCCTCCAGTGCGGGTTTGCCGCGATAGTTCGCCAATTTTCTCACAAATTAGCGATGCGGTGTGACGCTACCCTCGTGCGAGGTCCAAGCGGATTACCGACGACAACGCCGTGTATCAGTCCTAATCCGATGAACCTTCCCATAATGAAGACCTCGCGGCGCCTAGGGCAGGCAGTTCCGCGGTTTAGCCGCTAGACGGACAAGTGGATCGCTTCCGTTTGCAGTAAATTGACCAGCCAGTCTGATTGAACCTGCGTCTTCAGCCAAAGCGCTCTGCAATCAATCCAGTTTGGCCGGTTATAGCTTATGGGGTAACGCCCGAGCTTTCAAAATTTCTCAAGCATCCACATGTTGCTATTCCAGGTCGAGGCCATGATCGCCAAGTGGCGACCGTCCGGCGAAGGCACGGCCCACGAGGTGTCACTGCGTACTTTCTGCTCCCACAAGAAGTGCGCGTTGCCGCGCAAGTCTACGTGAAGCAGAACTACACCTCGCTGCGTAGAGCCGGAGATAAAGAACCCCTGCCCGTCCGCCGCCCAGTACAAGTACTGCCCATGCTTCCAACCCTTGACGATGACCTCCTGCGGCGTCTTACCACTCAGAGAAAGAATATGGATTTTTTCTTCCGAGACTTCGAGAATGGCGATGCGCGTACCGTCGGGGGAAAGATCCCAGGTGTAGTCGGCAGTTGGGTCGGTGTCAAACCTGGCGAGTTCATGGCCGAGGCCTTTTACAGGGTCGAAAGACATAAAGATGAGTTGCTTCCGATCGGAAGCCTGCCTGGCGATTGCGCACAAGGTTGACGGCGACCTTGCGCAGTGATGCGATCCGTGAACGGGGCCTGTGAAAACCAACTGCGGAGGTCCGCCCGTTACAGGGACGCGAATGAGATCGGCCGGTGTTGAAGGGCCAGCGTCTTTCGGCGCTCGTAAATAGAGGATCCAAGCGCCATTCGGGCTCAGGTGCGGCGCCCACGCATTCACGTTCTCGCGTTCGATGGCGATGGGTTCAGCCATACTCTCCTCTAGGGACTGCTTGAAAATCCCCCATCGACCGTTGCGATAGGCAAGGAAAACAACTGCCTTGCTATCGGAAGTCCATGCCGTTGGAAAAGCGTACTCCTCGGCCACCGTCAGGTGGCGTGGGGTAGTAATGCGCGTGCCGTTGGCTGCGAGTTCGGCAACAAAAGCGCCGCCTTGAGCCCTTAACCTTCGGAATGCGAGCCGCTTGCCGCTTTCCGTCGCAGTCATACTGTCCAGGTAGAATCCAGCCCAGTTGGTCAATCTCCTGGCTCGTTCGCCGGGTTGGCCCGTCCGCGCCTCGATTGGCATTTCCCAGAAGTTGCAACTACCTCCATTGGGGTCCGATTCTGCCAATGAGTAGATCAACCGTCCATCCGGCAACCAGCGAAACCCTTGCAGCTTGGCTTCAGAGAGCATGGTGGTGGCCGGCCCACCTTTCAAACTGCGGCTTTCCATGGCGACGTCGAACCGCCCGGCTCCTTCGTGGAACTTTAGGTAGGCCACTCGCTGGCCATCTGGAGACCATTGGACATTGGCGAAACCACCGTTCTCGTCCAGCCCGAAAAGCTCGCGCGGCTGCGCGCCGTTAGCATCCATCAGCCAGATCTCACGATCGCCAAAACCGTAGTTCGGCCAGGGATAGTAAGACGCCAATCTACCTGGGTTGGTTGTAAACGCCACTGAAGAACCGTCCGGCGAAAGCGACCACGCGTAGGCGTCGTCTCGAAGCTTGCGTGGCGCTCCGCCAGTCAGCGAGACGGTCCAGATACTGGGGCGCCGCCCGGCCTGATTTGCATTGGCCAGAAACCTTGTGCCATTGGGATTCCAGGGGACTATAAACCAGTCAACCTGATTCTCCTTGAGTGCGTCTGGTTGCGGAACGGTCTGGGTTTCACCCGTTTCAATAACCTTAATGTGAATTCCACTCAGGTCGGTGTAGACG
>JBAUOG010000313.1:0-1957 GCA_049579625.1 Bryobacteraceae bacterium | reverse complement strand
TGAATATTCCGAGAAACGCTACAACAGCGACGACTTTGCGGACCTGATCGAGGAGACACCCGCTCCAGACGAGGGCGATATGCCGCGAGGTGCCAAATTGCCCCCGGCAGAGCTTCCTCCTATTCTGGATGGCTGTGCTTGGATGCGACACTGCCGGGACGACGCCGCTACGCTTTCGGAGCCCGAGTGGTATCGCGAGCTCTCCGTCGCCGGGCGATGCAAAGACGGCACCCGGCTCGCCCACGATCTGAGCCGGCCGCACCCAAAGTACACGGCGGCGGAAACAGAGGAGAAACTACGTCAGGCGATGGGAGCGGCCGGACCGGCCACCTGCAAGTTCATCGAAAACGAGTTAGGCCAGGGCCGACACTGTGGTCGGTGCAAACACCGCGGCAAAATCGCGAGCCCGATCGTGCTCGGGATGCCTAAGCGCCCAAGGCCACGTGCTGAAAGCCGATCTGGGACGGAGTCACGTGCCGCTGATGGCCCACGGTTGCCGACTATCCACACCACGGATCGGCAATTGCGTGATGTGAGTCGCGAGGCGCTCGGTGCGCTGAGGATATTCAACAATCCACCCTCGTTGTTCGTGCGCTCTGGAGAAGCGGTGTGTGTCACCGAGGAGGAATCCGGACGACATGTCATAACCGATGTGTCCGACCGGATCCTTCGGAACCGGCTGACGAGATCCGCGGACTTCTACCGGGGATCAGTCAACATCCGAAATTGCGCCCCGCCCATGGACGTTGCCAAGGACATCTTAGCGATGCCGCCCGTTGACTGGGCGTTCCCGCCACTCCAGGGCATAATCGAGGCACCTGCGCTGCGCGAAGATGGATCGCTCATCATTTTGCCCGGGTACGACGCGGCGGGCAGACTGTACTACGCGCCCGACCCAACGCTAATCCTCCCTGACGTTCCCGAGCAGCCGACCCCGGACCGCGTTGAAGCGGCGATCCAGCGGATCAAGGACATCCTTGGCGACTTCCCCTTTGTGGATGAGGCCAGCTGTGCGAATGCGATTGCTTCAATGCTGACGCCTATTTGCCGGCCTGCCATCAAGGGGCCTACGCCCCTGGCTCTTTTCGATGCAACTACGCAGGGCACGGGGAAGACTCTCCTGTCCGAGGTTGTATCGCTAATCGCCAGCGGCCGCGAGGGCGCACTGTTCTCCGCCCCGAGGGAAGCGGAGGAATGGCGCAAACAGCTGACTTCGGTGCTGCGCGAGGGATCGCCCATCGTCATTATCGACAACGTGAACTATCGTCTCGATTCTGCCGACTTGTGCAAGGCGCTGACGGAGACCACCCATGGCGACCGCATCCTCGGCCAATCGCAGACTATCAACTTGCCCGTACGCTGCGCCTGGATTGCTACCGGCAACAATCTTCAACTGGGCGGAGACATGCCCCGGCGCTGCTATTGGGTACGGATGGATGCAAAGTGCGCAAGGCCGTTTGAACGAACTGGGTTCCGGCATAAGCGACTGAAGGCGTATGTTCTCCTTCATCGGGGTGAACTTCTTAGCCGCGCTACTGACGCTTGCCCGTTCGTGGTTTACGGCCGGCTGCCCGCCACCCGATGTGGCGCCGGTTGGCAGTTTTGAAGACTGGACGACGATCGTCGGAGGAATCTTGCAGCACGCTGGTGTCAAAGGGTTCTTGGCCAACTCCGCTGAATTGAATAAACAGGCTGATGTTGAATCGATTCAGTGGGAGGCATTTCTCACAACCCTCGACAGCGCATTTTATAGCGAACCCTTCACTGTGGCCCAAGCTTGGGATCGGATGCAAGACAAAACATACAATACAGAGACCCGTCAGTCTGTCTTAACCCAACCTTCGCAGTTGGGCCGACGTGAAGGGGGAATGCCCTTTGTTTTCAGCAGGGACATTTCAAAGGTCTCCACTACATTTTGAGTTGGGGGAAAGAAGCGGACGAGGCGGCAGTAGTGATG
>JBAUOG010000312.1:0-3042 GCA_049579625.1 Bryobacteraceae bacterium | reverse complement strand
GAACCGGCTCAAGAACTGGTTACGCTGGGTTGATCGAGGATAACCCCATTCCCGCACGAGACCCAGAGCGCGTTTCGTCTGCGCGTGCGTTGACCCGTGCACCGGGAATCGTCCACGAAGGCACCATTCAGTGCGACGCCTTCCTCTGGTTCGACTGGCTAGACCATGCGTTTACGACCCGCGATTCTCACGGCTGGGCGGAAATCCACGCGCCCGTCACGTTGCGGCAGATTCATTCGGACTTGGTCTTGAACGCGGCAGGACTGGCCAACCGCCAGCGTGAGGGCGATGCTCTGGTTAGTAATGAGATTGGCAAGCGCATCGGTATTCGCACGGCTGACTGTGTGCCCTTGTTGGTGGCCGACCCCGAGACACGGACCGTCGCGGCGGTTCACGCTGGCTGGCGTGGAACCGTCAGTTCCATCGCGCAGAAAGCGGTCGAGCGACTGGCACATGAGTTTGGAGCGAATCCTTCCCATTTGCATGTGGCGATCGGTCCGGCCATCCGCGGTTGTTGCTATGAGGTGGGTCCGGAGGTGGTGCGGCAATTAGCGCCGTTATTCCCGGAGTGGTCTCATCGCGAGAGCCGGCGCAAGGTGGACTTGGTTGAGGCGAACCGCCGGATCCTGATTACGGCAGGAATACCGGACCGCCAGATTCACGATTGTGGCCACTGTACCTACTGTGAGCACGACCTATTCTTCTCCTACCGCCGCGACCCGGACGATCCGGGGAGAATGGTGGCGAGTATTGCGCGCGTGAAGTGATTGCCACTGAGTTCCTCGGCTGTCAAGCTGAGACCGAGCAGTTCTCAGGTACTCGCTGGTTCCGGGTTACGCTCGAAGTAGGCGAGACAAATGAGCATCCGTAGGGTTCTGCTGCGAGTCGGGATATCTGTCGCCGGCCTCGGCACCGTGTATGGCCTGCTGGGCGCGCCCATGGCCCACAGCCTGATGCAAGGGTTCGCCGTTTCCGGTTTTGTCAGAGGTGTCTCAGCGGGTCCGCCCGGACGCGAGCCCCCGAGACCGTTCCGTGAATATCCGGGCGTGGAGTATGACGGAATGCCGCTGCCGCCGGATTATCAGGCAAAGGCCGAATGGGCTTTCGCGCGCCTGATGTACCCACCGGGATGGAACGACGGATACCGGGGGCGCTACAACGGCGACTGGCACTTGGGCCTCTCTTTATGGACGCAGGATTACCCGCGCGCGGACCGCCATTTCTCCGAAGCAGTCCGACGGTTGACGCGTATCAAAGTGCGGTCGGTAGAACAGGTGGTCAACCTGGAGGATGGCAGTGAGGTCTACAACTGGCCCTGGCTCTATGCTGTGCAGGTAGGTGAATGGGGCCTGACGCCTCCCCAGGCGCAGGTCCTCCGCGAGTACTTGCTGCGGGGCGGATTCTTCATGGCGGATGATTTCCACGGAACGGTGGAGTGGTCGGTCTTCCAGAAGAGCATGCAGCTGGTCTTCCCCGATCGGCCGATCGTAGACATCGATGACAAGGATCCGATCTTCCACACGGTTTACGATCTGAATGACCGCTACCAAGTTCCCGGCGCAGAGCACCTGGAGCGCGGGTACAAGCTGGATGGCTACGGAGCTCACTGGCGCGGCATCTATGACGATAAAGGCCGCGTGATGATCGCGATCTCTTTCAACTCCGACATCGGCGACTCCTGGGAATGGGCCGACAGCCCGGAATACCCGGAAAAATTCTCGGCGCTTGGCATGCGGCTCGGCGTGAATTACATCGTCTACGCGATGACGCACTGAGCGGCCGCGTGGCTCATGCTGTGTTCACGCGCCACAGATCCTGTCCATTGAACTTCATCATCTGCGCCTTGCCATCGACGGTATAGAAGAACTCGACGGTTTCCGGGTTAAACTGTTCGCTCCCCAGCCGGAAAAGCGCTTTGCCCAACGGCTCCAGCGGCGTCACCCCGTCACTCCACAACTTACCCTTTCGCTGGACAATGCGAATCGTGCCGACCCAGCCGCTGTCGGCGCGATAATAGCCGGCAAATGGCTTTAGCTCAGGGTTCGAAGGTACAGTCTTGGGACCCGTGTAGTTTTGGTTGGTAAACCAATCGGTTCCATACAGCAACTCTGTGACAGGAAGTTTCTTGTCTCCGGCTGTAGCGCCCTTTCGCTCTGCTCGCACAAAGATGATCGGGAAGCGATGCCATGGCGGTTCCGCTGCCAGGAATGCGTCGACGTCTCCGGATTGGAGAAGAATGCTACGGCCCGCGCTTCGTAGAGACAGCCGTTCACCGTCAGCCACAACCTCCACCTGGCGCCCGTCCGCCGAGACGTACGTGTTGGCATAATCGGCGGCGTTCTTCACCGTGGCCGGATCGGGCAAGGCAGGCTGCGAGGGCACGGGTTTCTGCTGCGCTTTGGCATACATCGTCTCGATCGCGAATTGTGCAACCGGATTAGGGCGATATCCGAGCTGAGCATTGATGGAGGCGAATGCACCAACGCCGCCATCCAGATCCGCCATCAGCGCCGACATAAAGGAAGCCATACCGCCGGTATGCCGGAGAATGGTCCGGCCATCCAGCTTGTCGACCCCAATGCCGTATCCATAGAAAGCCGTTGGACTGAACTCTTTCGCTGCAATATAGGGATGTATGAACAGCCCGAAGCTCTCCTCTGAGACGACTCGTTTCTCCGGCCCCTGCCCCTTGCGCAACAGCATTTGAAGGTAAAGCGCCATGTCACCGGGTGTAGAGGTAATGCTGCCGGCGGCGTTGTCGAAGACCAGATTGCCCGCCGGCGCCAGGCGCCCGTGGCGTTCATAGGTCATATCGTCGAAGAACGGTACATAGCTCCGCGGGCGGCGGGCGCGCGTCTCAGTGGTGATGACCGCGTATGAGGACCGCATCCCGAGCGGCTCGACGATTCGAGCCCTAACCCAACCTTCGCAGTTGGGCCGACGTGAAGGGGGAATGCCCTTTGTTTTCAGCAGGGACATTTCAAAGGTCTCCACTACATTTTGAGTTGGGGGAAAGAAGCGGACGAGGCGGCAGTAGTGATG
>JBAUOG010000311.1:0-3940 GCA_049579625.1 Bryobacteraceae bacterium | reverse complement strand
TTTTTGCCGAAGACACAGGGCGAGAGGAGTTTTCAAAAACAAGTTCTTGCAAGTTGAGCTGGCTGCGCGATGCGCACGAGAGAGAAGGCGTTTGCCGGAACGAAACACCCTGCCGGGATACAGCACCAAACGCGCGGAGCGCGACCACAGTCACCTCAATGCTGTCCCCGGCCGAGGCCAGTCAATGTTTCAAACAGGTTCGAAGCTTCCAAGGGGGCCGGCGAGTCGACATGTTCCACTGGGCCTCCCTCAGCCGGTTTCTGAACAAGGGAGAGGATTTGCATCAGCTCAGCGCGAAGCTTCGACGCCACGCGCTCTGCCAACGCTTCGAGCATGGCCTCGTTCCTTGCGAGCGTCACAATTCTTCTAGGGTCTCGATGACAGTCCGTATATTGCCGCCGCAAAGGACACTCGCTCCCCGCTTCGGAGATAGCTCGCTTTAGCTCGCATAGAAGCGAATCCAGGTCGGGACTCTTCTCTCGCAGCGCTTCGACGCGTTGGACTGCGTAGTGCACCGTCGAATGATCTCGGCCGTTATAGAAGCGTCCGATCGTCTCAAGGCTCCAGCCGCCGAGTTGTTTGGCCAGATACATTGCGATCTGGCGGTTTAGGGCCGCCGGGTGCGCATTCCCTGGGACGCGCGTCTCGCCGAGATGCGCTGCCACAATTGCGTCTATTCGCGACAGCGACAGGCTGGTCCAAGTGGGGTCCGTCATTGGCGGCATCATAATAATGAAAGTTGCCTTTTCCTTCCTATTCCGGGCCGTAGCGGATCATTTTTGGGTTCAGAGAGTCTCGCTGGAGACAACGACTGATTAGCTAACCGTCTCGTGGTGCGCCCGCGGCAAACTAGCCTGGCTCGTGAGTAGAATCGCTTCCGTGAGCTGGGAGTCATCGCCAGCACCCAGTCTTGCCGGATCGACAGTCACACGCACAGTTGGCTGGACGCCGACACCCTCGAGGGTTGGGCCGCTGGCAGTATGCCAGCCGAAGATCGGCAACCGCAAAAAAAATCCGCTCCCGACTTTCATGCTTATCGCGCCTAGGACATTTCCAGCTGTCTTTTCACCGACTATCGTCGCAAGCCGGTTTTCAGCGGCAAAGGCGACAACCATCTCAGCGGCGCTGTTGGTCCATTCATTTACCAGAATGCTGACGCGCCCATGAAACGGTTGGGTTCCTAACCCCTGTGTCAACAAGAAAATGGACTTGTCCTTGAATGCGAAGCGGGTCAGGCGCTGAACCAATTGAAGGCGGTTTTTGGGATACATAACGTGCTCAAGCTCGTGCAATCCATAGCCACGGCGTTGGCGCTGCGGAGTCAGACTGTATCCGATTGGCCGCTTGTCAGGACAGAGGTAGCTACAGAGTCGAGCAAAGCCAAGGCCGCCGCCAAGGTTACCTCGCAGGTCGATAACCAGGCGATCGCACCCCTGAGCTTTTAGCGCGCTCACTGCTTTATCAAGGGAGGCAGAGAAGGCGAGACCCATCGAGCCGGGAAACCAGGTGATCCGCAGCAGACCCACGCCCGGCGTCAAGCTCCGAGTGGTTATGGCCTTGGGCCCGAGCATCGGCGGGGCGTTTTTTGAGCTCTTCCTGGCCGGTAGGGTGATGGTCACCGTCCGGCGATTCTCGCCGTGGGAGTTTGAAACCGTCAACTGATGCGCTTGGCCGAGACGAAACAAAGGTAAGTCCGGCGGAGAGTATTCCTTTCGGTCTACTGTCCACAGTGTGTCTCCGGGTTTGATCCCCGCTAGATCAGCAGGTCCTTCCTGAAAGATGTCCAAGAAGAACCACACCGGTCTATCATCGAGATCAAAGGACTTCAACGTAGCGTTGATCGTGTGTTGCGGGAACAGTCGATTCGGGCGCTCATGGTAGAAGCCGGTGTGGCTGCTTTTGAGCTCCGAAAGGAGTTCTTTGACCCCGTTCTCAAACGATTCGGCGTCCCCTGACAATAGTAACTCGCGATGGCTCTCCAGTTCGGCGGTCCAAGCGTCATAGTCAACGCCGGAAACGTTGAAATGATGTGTGAGTACTGCTTTCTTGATACGATCCAGTACTTTGTTTTTTTGCTGCTTATTGAGTGTGTTCACTAGGTTATCCCTGATTTCCTCTCTGTCTACCGGCTGCCTCTGTTCGAGACGTCCAAAACGCTCTCTGGTTTTTCTCCACCCCGTTTTTTGCCCGGCTAGCCTTGAGTGAGCCAGTTTGTCCAATTGGACCCTCGAACTTGTATCCCGCCCAGAAGTACGGCAGTGCACCGACGCCGAATTTCGTTAACAGATCCCGCTTCGCGAGGGTTAGTGCATGCAAGGGGCTTTTCTCCTTGGACAAGTGCGCGTAGAACCTTCTCATCAAGAAAAGCGAAGACGTGTCATCAACCGACCACAGAGTTGAAATTACATGTCGCGAGCCCGCCAGCAACCAAGCGCGAGCCAAGTTCGCGACTCCCTCTTCCCCTTCCAGTGCTCCGACACCCGTGTCGCAGGCTGAGAGAACAACTAGATCGGTATGTAGGTTTAGCATCACGATCTCTGCAGCATGAAGGAATCCATCGTCCGAAGTAGCCGGACTTGGCAGCAAAACCAGTGCGGCCTCATCAGGATCCTTCTGATTTGCGATCCCGTGAACGGCCATGTGGATGATCCGATATCTGGCGAGGTCCGCGTGCTTGAAAGCCCCTTCTGTGGCTTGTGGGCCCGTGAGCAGTGTTGTTTCGCCTTCAGGCATGGTCGCCTTGGCTTCGTCGATTTCGAGTTCGGAATTTGGCAGGTCTCTTAGTAAATCCTGCCCCAGGGTTGCGGGACTTCCCAGATCGCTTGCTGAAAGCGAATGGGAGCTGCTGTATGGGATCCCGCCGACCGCCAATAGATCACGGCCGTAATCGCCTGTCTTCGAAGCGTGTTCCGTCATAAGAGTGAAGCTAGCTGCCGAAGGTGAATAAGCTACGTCGTGTGACTCAATTAGTTGATGTCCGCTGGGTTCAATAAGGGCATCAAAGGGTAACAAGTGCAATGCGCCGTCAGGCACAATCACGATCTGCTTCTTGTTGAGCACCTCTGGAATCGCTCCAAGCAGCTGCTCGTAAATGTGGCGACCCTGATCTGTTGCCGCAAGCTTCGCCTTCACCGCGGCTACGTAGTTAACGACGGCCTGGGTGAGTTGGCTCCCTGTTTTCAGCGTAACGATTCGGGTGCGTTCTGCCGAAACAACCAAGCAGTATGATCTGGGATCAGCCAGGACGTATTGCAGTAGCAAGGCATCTGAGGGAAGGCTGCGTTGAACCCGGGCAAGGCTGACTCGCTCGTGAGATTGGGCTTTCAGAATGGTGACGCCTGGAGCAGTCCATCGTGATTCCTCAGCCACGAAGATCTGGTCCCGAAGCGCCCTCACTTGGTCGATGGACCGGGTTGACATAAGCTTCAGCTGGAGGGTTGAGATGCGTTGTTCCGCCGCGCGGGCTGCCGGCGATGTTCTCGACCCGGCCATCAGAAGGTCAGTCGTCACGCGCCCACGAACCTGCTCCACAACCGAGTAGGCCTTGCCAACATCGTTAAAGTGATCAGCAATCAGCGAGAAATGTTGCGTGTACAGCTGGCTGGACGCATTGATAAGAGCATTCTTCTCCCGAACCGTAGACACACGTCCGATCAGGGCGTCGACAAAAGCATCGGCACGATCATAGGTGCGATCTGCCTCGGAGAATTTACCTTCCTTGATCTGTAACTCTGCCACTGCCTGCAGACGAGAGGGTACAGCCCAACTGTCGCCGCTGGCCTGGGTCGAGGCGGCCGCCAGCGCAGAATACCTTTCCGCCATTGGAAGGTTACCCTCGGAACGGTAAATGTCCGCGAGAAGACCTTCTGGCTCAGCGATTAGTCTCCGAAGACCGGCCGACCTACCCAAGTCGCGCGCCTTGTATAGCAAGGCCTTCGCC
>JBAUOG010000310.1:0-8513 GCA_049579625.1 Bryobacteraceae bacterium | reverse complement strand
GCGGTGGCGCCAAACTTGAATGTGTGCTTGCCCTTCACCCACGTGAAATTGTCGGTCATTGCGATGGTATTGCTGATGATAAAGGCAACCCAATCCGGCGCGCCAAAGTTGGAGATCGGCGGTAGCGAGGAGTTTTCGAAGATGCCTTGGGTGCTCGGATCGCCCAGATTGCCTCTCGGGATGCCATAGTAGTTGTTCCAGTCCTTGTTTTGTGAGTTGGCGCTAGTATTTACATGGGTCCGGTTGTAGCCGATTCTGGCTTCATTGGCCTTGGTGCCGCTAAAAGTGGCCAGCCACGAAAGCTGCATGTTCTGATTGATGCTGGTTGAGTTCGCCTGGCCATCCTGAAAGAACTCATTGATATTGGTCGAGTTAAGATTTTGAGACTCAAGGATTGAGTAGCGGAACATCCATCGATACTTTTCCGACTGGTTGAAATCGATGCGGCCATCGCCGGCATACGCATCCTGCTTGTTGCTGTATAAGTAATAGAGGTTGTTAGTAAGCCCCGGCAAATTCGCGAGGCCGAAAACTTTGTCTGCATTCATCTTGGCAGCCGCCGGATCGAACCGGCTGGCCGGAATGATATTGCCCGCAAAAGGCGCGGCGGATACCACATTCCCGTTGCTGTCGAAGACCCGGGAATAAGGATCGTAGATCTGGCCGTACGTGTTGTCGGCTCCCGGCGGAGGAGCCAGCGAGTACAGTTCCGAGAAGTTCCCGTTGTACATGTCGGCAGTTGGTGCGCTGGTGTATTCATTGGTGCTGGTTGAGAATTTAGTCCCTTGGAAGTCGCCGAAGAAGAAGAGCTTGTTCTTCAGAATGGCGCCGCCCAAGGAGCCGCCGAATTGATTTCGACGAAACGGATTGGATGTAGTGGAGAAGTAGTTATTCGCGTCCGTAGCATTGTTGCGCAGGTATTCAAACGCCGAACCGTGGTACTCGTTCGTGCCGGACTTGGTGACAACGTTGATAACCGTACTTCCCGAGAAGCCGTACTCGGCATCGTACTTGCCGGCATATACTTGAACTTCCTGAATGCCTTCGATGGGCGGCACCACTCCGACATATGCGTTTTGCGGCTCGCGGTTGAAGATTCCCTCGATGTAAACACCATTCGCGTTCGCGTCGACGCCACCGATCGAGGCCAATTGGGGCCGCGTCAATCCGATTGCAGAGCCGTTTTCACCGCCGTTGCTCCCGTAGTTGCCGCTACCGGCGCCGTTGTTTGCACCCGGCAATAGGTTCATCTGATAAAGCGGGTTGCGATCAAGGTTCGGCAACTGATCGAGCTGCTTGTAGCCGAAGGTTTGGGTAAGCTCAGCGCTTTCGGTGTTGACCGCGACCGGGTGGGCCTCCACTTCAACCGATTGGCGAACCTCGCCAATTCGCATCGAGAAGTCCACCCGGGCCGTATCGCCCGCCGAAACTTCTACTCCTCTTTCAATGCTGCGTTGAAAGCCGGGCGTCTCCGCTTCCACCGTATAGTGGCCGGGGATGAGAAAGTTGATCAGATAGCTGCCGTTCCCCTGTGTCTGAACGGTAGAGACAATGCTGGTTTCCTGGTTGGTGGCCCGCAGCGTAGCGTTTGCGATCACGGCTCCGCCCGAATCGGTCACGATGCCGCTGATTTTTCCGGTATTGATCTGTGCCACAAGCGAGGGGGCGAAAGACAAGAGGAAGAAGACGACCAACGAAAGACACGCGGGCCCGGTCCAAAGACTGCCCCAAATGTGTTTCAAACGACGTTGAGACATAGGCACTCCCAAAGACGAGATGAAACATCATATGTTCAAATGGCGATTTGCGTCAAGGCTTTTCTGGGGTGTGTGTGACCACAGATCGAGCGGCTCATTATGGCGACGATGGTCGGCTTCATTTACCCTCAACAACAACGTTGGGCGAACCTTGCTGCCTCACTCGAACAGCATAGTCCCCCGGCGAAACGGATTCCACCGTATAGCCCGGCTGTTTGAGATCCTTGCGCTCGGTCAAGGTTGCTCCTCCGGCACTGATACGGACAGGCTTGAAATTAAGCCGTAGGACCTGAGTACCCTCGGAGTCAAAGGTCTTGTAGGTAACCCGTTGCGGCCCATAACTTACTTTTTGAATGACCGACGACGAACGAAGAACGTGGCTTTCCCCGACCGGCGCGAGTTCCGGAAGCGCACCCATGGCCCAGTTAAAATGCCGCAGGTAATCCGCGTAACCATCGCTAAACCAATAGGGCGCATGGTAGTCCGCTCCGCAGCATGCGATCAGCCCCTCGGAAGAGGCAAAATACGTTGCATAGTTCAGAGAGCGGAAAGCGTCCTGACGCGCTTGGCCGTCGCCTGTTCGCTCGGCATATATCGCATTAATTGCCGCCCACCTTCCGCCATGGCTGCCTTGTCCCGCACGAGAACAACACCCTGCCTGGCCGTTGAGCGGACCCTGCTCGTCGATTGCCCAGGCGCCGAGGAACGGCCCGCGTCCGAAACGGAGGCGCACCCAATCGATCATGTGTCCGACATGAGTCACCCACTCGGGGTCAACCGATGCCGGATCCTCCCGCGTCATGATGTAGTACCCAGTCATATCGGGCAGGAATTGATTCACGTTGTCGGTCATGTGCGGAATGTCTTCAAAGAAGCCTGACCATTTGTCCCAAGCCTTGCTCCGGTTGTTAAGAGGATTCTGAAGTACCCAATTCCAGGCCACATCACGGGCCTTTCGATAAGCCGCTGTGTCGCCCGCTTTGAGCCGTATCAGTTCGTCGAACATTCGGACTGACGACGAAACGTCACCCCCGTATTCTTCCAGCGCTAACGTTACGCCAGTGCGCGCGTCGAGACGAAATGGCCAGGGTGAGTGCTCGTCGTCACCCAAGCGGACGTGACGCGCGAGGGCATCGGCGCAATGCACAGCCGCTTCTAAATACTTGCGGTCGCCGGTCATCTCATAGAAGAGCGTGTAGCCGGCGCCCAGTTGACCCACCTTATCGGTCTCAATGCCTCCATAGAATTCCTTCGGCATATTCTCGATGCAGTGGCCGTATTCGGTCTGGTCGTCACAGGACGTCGCGAACGGGACATTCGGCCAATCCCAGCCCGCGGGAGTTGTGCCATGGGCGAGTTGATAGTCGAGCATTCCCCGAACCGCATTGATCGCTTCTTCGTCCCCGGAATACGGATACCAGGCGACAACACCGTCCACGAAAGCCGCGTAAACCATGGCCGGGTTGTGCTGCCAGTAGTCGCCCTGGAGTGTGGCGCCGTCCATGACCGAATTGATCAGATAGATCTTCAACCCGGTGTGAGTGCGGGTGTCGTTCGGCACCTTGTGCTCAATGAAATCCCAACCCAGTCGTAAGACCTTGTCGTAACCGAGGTTCTTTTCAGGTTCATACCAGGCCAGCAGCTTTCCCTGTTGATCGAGCACCGGTTTGTGAAAAGTCACCTGGGCATTCACATACTTCAGCTCTTGCGCCTCGAGCGACGACAACAAAAGAAGCAACAATGAAACTGCCGTTCGCATGAAGTCTCCTTGACGTAAACCGATTGCGCCCGCGAAAAAACAGCGGACGCGCAGCATCGGAACATCATATGTTCACAAGCGACGAGCGTCAAGCGAGAGCGGACTGAACAATCCCCGAGTTTCATCACGTCCGCGGGTTTCGGGCCGATTCGAATAAGCCCGCAGCCGGTCAAGATCGCCTTAGCGGAAGCTCTTCAGCACCTTTCTGGAATCGTCGAGGGTCTTCTTCATGAGGCGACGGACGGCCTGCCGCGCCCCGACGGCGTTACGGGCCCGTATTTCTTGAAAGATCTGACGATGCATCTCGAGACCGGTATTGAAGCTGTCGGTGAGCTTGATCTGCTGCAGGAAAACGGACATGACGGGGTCGAGTACCATCTCGAGATAGGGATTATGAGCAGCGCGCATAACGGCGCGATGGAAACGCAGATCGGCTTCAATCGTGTGTGCCAGCCCGTCGCCCTCTTTCGCCATTTCCCGTAGAGCGCTTTCGATTTCCTTCAGATCCTCCGCCGTGGCCCGGACAGCCGCCAGGCTGGCGCTCGTTTCTTCCAGCACCTGGCGCAACTCGGCCATCGATTCGACCTCTGCACCGGTTGGCATCGGCTGATCGCGAAACAGCCAGAGCAGCGATTCCTTCACTCGATCGGGATTCGGCGCAACGGTGAGCGTGCCGCGGCCGGCGCGGACTTCGACCATCCCCCGATCCTCCAGGATCTTCATGGCCTCGCGTATCACAATTCGACTAACCTGAAACTTCTCCGCCAGTTCCGCTTCCTTCGGCAGGCGCGACCCGGGCGCTGGATACTCTTCAATGATCAGACGCTGCATTTCGTGCAGCACATGTTCACTAAGCCGACCGTTCCGGAAACTGCGTTTTTGCATTGCGCTACCCTCACAATCTTAAGTCCGCGCTTTCCCGTACAAATCCACGTGCAACAAGAAGCTGCGAAAGGTATGATCTTGGAATATGTTTGCCGAGACTCTCGATCTTGACACCATCCGTTTGCGAAACGACCAAGTCGAGGTGTCGGTGCTGCCCGAGGTTGGCGCAAAGCTCTTTGATTTGATTCACCGTCCGAGCGGCCACAACTTTCTCTGGCACAACCCGAGAATACGGCCCCAACGATATCCCATCGAAGCCAACTTCGACAACTATTGGTGCGGCGGTTGGGACGACGGGTTCCCTACTTGCGAAGCTTGCACGCATAATGGTGAACTCTATCCCAACCTCGGCGAACTGCGTTCGGTGAGCTGGAATGTGGACGCCTGCATCACCGGATCGGCAGAGCCATCGGTCAGGTTGTCTACGTTCGGACCCATTAGTCCGATCAAGGCTGAAAAGACCGTTCGGCTTAAGGGGAACTCCGTCGAAATGGAGTTCTGTGTTGAGAATGTCGGCCATCTTCCCATGGACTTCATCTGGGGAACGCACCCGGCCTATGCGATCGAGCCAGGCTGCGTTCTCCACATACCGGCACGAACGGGCCTTGTCTCTCAAGCTAATCGCCCGTTGCTCGGAAAGCCCGGAGAGAAATACGAATGGCCATTCATCAAGACCGCTGAAGGGTCGCTGGATATGAGCAAGACATTGGAACCCGGTGAATCCGCGGCCGGTCACTACGCGACCGATTTGGCGGCCGGCTGGTATGCAATCGAATACCCCCACAAAAAGCTGGGGCTGCTGTTCGAGTTTCCACTCGAAGTATGTCCTTATCTTTGGCTGTGGCTCAGCTATGGTGGATGGCGAGGTTACTATCTGGCTGCGATAGAGCCCTGGACCAGCTGCCCGGTAACGCTTTCCGAGGCTGCCGCGGCCAAGACACATCGGGTGCTAAACCCCGGCGCGGAGTTTGCCTGCAAAGTGCGGTCAACACCGTGGCAACAGCCGGCGACTCTCGATGACCTGCTGCGAGAGAGAGGTCTAAATCGGGATTAGTCGGGATCAGGCAAGGCATCGTAGTTGAGTTCAACAGGAGGAACCGGCTGTTATGAGTGACGCGTTGAGACGCCAGATCAATGAGTTTCGGCACCCAAGGGCGCCATCGGATTGTGGTGGTTCGGGCAGAACAGCTTCATCTCGGATTCTTATGACTCGTTTTCACTGGTGTTTCCTACTATTGCCGCTGGTTGCCGGCCTTGTCCTTGTTGGGCAAGAGCCATTTCAGGTGACTTCGACCGTGGATGCGCCCACCATCGCAGGCAGGCCGGTGCAACTCGACGCATCGCACAGACTTTTGCCGTGGCCGATGCCTGAGGATACAGGTTACTCATACAACTCACACATCATGACCCAGTGGAGTTTTCTATGGGACCAATACAATCGCCAGCGCTATTACTACTTTCACTGCTGCTTCGATTTCGATCGGACCACATTTGAAATGCAGCCCGACTTTCACTGGGCGAATTCGACGGCGTATCTGCGAGCCATGATGCAGGGCTTTCTGGAGCGCCTGCATCCGTACACCGGCGATGCTCATACCGTCGAGTTTCTCCAGGATTTCATGGACTACGAGCTCGAGAACGGCCTCACGCCGGATGACTACGTCTGGCCGCACGTACCTTACACGTCCGCGAACCCTGGGGACCGGCGCTACACGGGATGGAGCCACCACGGGGAGGACTATCTGGAGCCTCACGTGGTCGGTGAGGATGGCTATGCTTACCTGCGCTTCTATGAAATGACCGGCAACACGGCCTATCTTCAGGAGGCAATCCGCTGTGCCGACGCGCTTTCGAAGAACTACAAACCGGGCGACGCGAAGAACTCGCCGTGGCCGGTTCGCTGTTATGCTCGCGACGGGAAAGTGTCGGAGAAGGGCATGGGGCCTTACTCGGCAAATGTAGTGGAACCCATCATGTTGTTTGATGAGCTGATCCGCCTGAATCTGGGGGCGGTGGCGAACTACAAGGTGACTCGCAAAGGTGCGTGGGACTGGTTTCATCAATACCCGATGAAGAACAACGTCTGGGTGGGTTACTTCGAGGACGTTACGCCCAGCATGGGAAACATGAACCAGGTGATTCCGCTTGAGTACGCGCGCTACGTTCTGCTCAATCCCGACAAGGACCCCGCCTGGCAGGAGAACGCGCGAAAGCTGATCGACTGGGTGAAGACTACGCCCAAATGGCCGAAGTACGTCGTCCACGGCGCCACCGTCACCACTGAGCAAGGTGACGGTAAATCGTTCTGCTGTGGCCAGCCGAATGAGTGCTGCGATAGTCACACGTCGCGGCTGGCGGCGGTTGAAGCGCTCTACTACGCCAAAACCGGGGATGCCTCCTACCGCGAGGATGCGTTCCGTTCGTTCAACTGGGTTACCTATTACCAAGGCATGCCCGCCGGCGCTCACGCTCCTTTTGGCAATCAATGGTGGTTCACGGATGAGTTCTCCGACGGCCCGAGACGTCTGATGGACGGTTTCTGGGCAGTGCCGGAATGGGCTCCGGCCGATGAATCGCATCTCTTAGGCTCCAGTTCCGTCGTCACTAAAATGACTTACGGAAAAGGGTCGGTCACTTACTCCACCTTTGACCCGGTCTCGGTTGATGTCTTACGTCTGAACTTTATTCCAGAGTCGGTGTGGTCGGGCGGACGCAAGCTAAATCGCCAGCCAGCTTCGAAGGCCGTGCCCGTTGAGTTGAGGCAGGAGGGCTATCAATTTGACGAAGCAACTCGCGTGCTGAGGATCCGGCACGAGCAGTCGCGGGATGTCGACGTTCAAGGAACATCGACTGATCCTGTGCCGCGGATTGTCGATTTCGACACTCCTCACATCGGCGCGAACGTAGCACTTCGAGGACAGTACCCCAGCGGAGTTATCGATTGGGGTGAAGGCCAGTGGAAGGTCTGTCCCCCGGGAGGCCGGATGAGCACATTCAACCTGTGCCTGGCCGACCCGAAGGCGAATGAGGCGCAATTTCGTTTTGCTTTTCCTCGGGCGCTGCTGCGGGCTGATATTTTCAATCCGACCGACCACGAGATTCTGCTGACACTCCGGGCGCCCGAGATGCGCGAGGTAACGTTCCACCTGAAGCCGGGTCAACTGCAGAGGGTCAAAACCGGTTGGCCGAATCGCGCTTCGGTGGTGAAGTTTGAGGCCGAGGGCTTGGGTTTGCTTCGTTTCGATAACCTGGCCTACACAGCCTATCTCTGGACACGCCTCGATTGGGCGGAGTGATCCGCGGTCAGCCAACTGGCTGTTCCGAATAGATCTCGCATTGCTGATTCTACAGAGCGAACTGGCTTGTGACTGGGCTTCGAAGGAGGGGCAAAAAAGCCGCTGACATGCGCTTGCAACGGGTGCGCGGTTGCTCTGCCGCACGCGTGGGGTGGGAAAACCGTGTCAGGCGGACGGTCGGCTGTTACCAGAACGCCGCCGCGACGACTGTGGGCGGCGACGATCGAAGCCGGCAGCGCGAAGTTCGAACGGACGGCCGTTATTACGGTCGAGGATGCCGGCGAACCGCGCATGGTTCCCATCCGACTCAAGGGCGGCAAGGATGTGTTAAAGCTCAACTGATCGCGATTCTCCGCAGCCATCTCCCTCGTTCGGTCGGGCCACGTCGCCCGCGCAGCGGCTGGACATTTCGCGAACAAAAATGGATATTGAAGCCCCTTGAGCGATGTCAAAGGGCTTCTTTTGCTGTGGCGGGTTGAGATCGACTCTAGTGTGGCTCAGACGGGACTTTTGTTCAAAAACTCTCCGCAATGCTTGCATTTGATTGCTTCGGCTTGGATCCGCTCTGCGCAGAACGGGCAAGTTTTTGTATCAGACTTCTGCGAACTCCACGCGAACTTTATGACTCTGGATATTACCCAAACACCGCCCAAAAACAAGCAGAGTAATACAGCTATTACCAGAAGATGCTGAGGCCGGAAGAGTCCTTCAAACATTGCGGCCTTTCCCGAGGGCGTGCGAACGGGTATGGTTATGTTGTCTTGGAGTATTTGGCATAGGTTGGGTTGGACTGAGCGGCCACGGTAATCGCGGAGA
>JBAUOG010000309.1:0-10459 GCA_049579625.1 Bryobacteraceae bacterium | reverse complement strand
CGCCAGCGCGGCCCGGATCACGGAGCGCACCGTATCGCCGGGCTCGAACTGCGAATCCTGCTGAACGTGGCTGAAGCGGACGCCTTTGCGCACAGCCACTTCACCCGTGTCCGGCTCGCGGCCTCCTGCCAGAATCTCAAGCAGTGTGGACTTACCGGAACCATTCGGCCCGATGAGTCCGAGCCGGTCGCCATCCTGAATGGGGAATGAGATGTTTCGAAAGAGTGGAGCGGCCCCATAGGACTTCGTGAGACCTTGAACGTTCAGTAGTAAAGCCAAGTACCTACAATCTTCCCAGACGTTGCTGAAAAAGGCTGAGTGATCGGCGGTAGGAACTACATATAAACCGGCTGCGCGATGCCCAAGATGCCGAGCGTCGCGACCAGTCGCTCACGGAAATAGGCCGTGAGCCACAACAGGAATTCTCGCCGGGCCGGGTCCGTCTCGTTAATCACCTGGTACTCGTGATAGAAGTTGTTGAAAGCCTGTCCGAGCTGGAATGCGTACTTGGCAACATGCGCAGGTTCGCCGGATGAGATGGCCCTCGCGATGGCGACGTCCACCTTGGAACAGGCCAGCAATAGCTGCCAGAGATCCTCCGATTCAAGCTGGCGTTGCAGTTCATCGACTGAAAACAGATTCTTGAAATCCGGGACAGGCCCGAATCGTTCCTCGTACTTCCGGATGATGTTGCCCGCACGCACGGCAGCGTACTGCGCGTACGGACCGGTTTCGCCTTCGAAGCTAAGCGCTTCGTGGAAGTCGAAAGCAATCACCGAATTGCGCGTGAACTTCAGCATGAAGTACCGGAGCGCTCCGACTGCGATCTGTTCGGCTACGCGCCGCCGCTCATCCGCAGGGGCTTCAGCGTGACGGCTTTCCACTTCGATGGCCGCCGTGTGGATTAGCTTGTCAAGCAGGTCGTCGGCTTTGACACCGAGTCCCTTGCGTCCGGACACCTCGACGTACGGCCGGCGCTTGTCCTCGTCAGACAACTCGATCCCCATTTCAAGGCAAGTGCGTGGCGATAAAGCCACCATCTCATACGAAAAGTGGATCGATCGTTCCGCCTGTTCGGGGAAGCCCAGTGCCTGCAGCCCTGCGACAACAACGTCCTGCAGATACGATTGCCGCGCGTCGATGACGTTGTAGACCTGCTCCGCGCCACCAAACTTCGGAACATTCGCCGATTGTGGTTCGTCGGTCGTCACCCAGACCTGGTGCCCATCCGGATAGGATCCCCACGGCTCATAATAGAAGTCCTTCCCCAGCAGACCGAATTTCCAAAGCTGGTACGCGATGTCCTTGCCGACATAGGTGACCGTGCCGTTCGAGCGCACAATCACTTTGCTGTCGTCGACGTTCTCCTCGGCGTCAGCTGCTTCGTCATCCGTCGCATCCGTCTTCGATCCCTGCGTCTTGAACGCCGAGGCCTTCATCACCCAGCAGCCGCTGTTTTTCCCTTCGGTTTCGAAGTGGATCGCCCCGCGCTGTTTCAGCAGTTCAAACGCCGTGGCCCAGAACTGCAGGTGAAGAATCTCACTCTCACGCGGCAGCAGATCATATTGAATGCCGAGCCGCGCCATGGTGGCCAGATGCGCACGCACAATCGCGTCCGCTACCAGATGCGCCAATTCGGCAATTTCGCCGATGCCGCTTTCAATCGCGTGCAGCGTCTCCGCCCGCCACGCAAGCGCCTCGGGATGGTCCTTGTAGTAGCTCGAGACGTAGGCGTAGAGATCCCAGCAGAAGTAATCGAAGCTCTGCGATCCGCCGGCGATCAGCTCCATTACATCTTCGGTATTCTTCTTCTCCAGAAAGTGGAATCCGACGACCACGTCAGCGACCTGCACCCCGGTGTTGTCGATGTAGTTCTGGACCTCCACGTCACGGCCTACTTCGCGCAGCATTCTGACAAACGTGTCACCGAGGACAGCGTTTCGCAGGTGGCCGATATGTGCGGCTTTGTTGGGATTGATGTTGGTGTGTTCCACCACCGTTTTCCCGCCCGGCAGAGGAGCATTTTGAGCTTCCTTTGCCCGCAGCAGCAACTGGGCGTACTCGCCGCGATCCAGCCGCACATTGATGAATCCATTGCCGGCGATCTCAAACGCCTTCACTCCCGGGACCTGGCCCATGACGCCGACCAGTTCTTCGGCGATCAACTTCGGAGCCTTCTTCAATTCCCGCGCCAATTGAAAAGCCACCGGAATCGCCAGCTCCCCAAAGGAGGTTTGCTTGGGCTGCTCGAGCGATACCTTGAGATTGAGGTTGAACCGTTCAGCCAGCGCGTTTTCGGCGGCGGCTGCAATGCTTTTTTCGATGTCCTGGAACACTGCTTTCCAGTATGACCGACCGCCTTTCTCTCTAAATAGGACTAAAATGGTCGTAGTGTAGAATAAGGGTGTGCCTAAAGTAACGTTTCTCCCTGCGAATCAGACATTTGAATTTGAATCGGGCAAATTGCCATATGGTGACCACGGGAAGCCGGAATCCATCCTCGATCTAGCTCTGAACAAGGGGTTTCACCTCGACCATGCCTGCGGCGGAAGCTGCGCGTGCACCACTTGCCACGTCATTGTGATGGAAGGGCAGGAGAACCTCTCGGAAGCGGAGGATGATGAACTCGACCGGCTGGATATGGCGGCGGGACTCACCTTGCGCTCCCGCCTCGGTTGTCAGGCTGTGATCAAAGGCGATGTCACCGTTGAGATTCCCGCCTGGAATCGAAACTATATCAGTGAGGGCGGAGTTTCGACGCTCTAGCACAGGAGGCGGCGGCGGGCGTGTCAAATTCGGTTAAAGCCCCCGTCGAATGAAACACTTCCGAAACTTGTACGTCCTCATATTACAGGCGCAGAATCCTTAGTTATACTAAGAAGGACGTCCCCCACCATGACTAATCGCTTTAAATGGACCATTGTCGGCAGCTCTACATGCGTTGTTGTGCTGCTTCTTGTCGGAGCCGTGCATGGACGCGCGGTAACGAGCACCAACGATGACGTGTACGGCCACCTCAAGGTCTACACCGAAGTGCTTCAGCGCATCAAGCTGGAGTATGTCGAAGAACCGGACATGAAGAGTGTCACGCTGGGTGCGATCAATGGCCTTCTGGAATCGGTTGACCCGTTCGCCAGCTACTTGAACGCCGATCAATACCGCCAGTACATGAAGACCAAGGATACGTCCAAAGGAAACGTCGGAGTCATCCTTGCCAAGCGGTACGGCTACGTGGCGGTGGTGGACGTGTTGCCGGATTCTCCGGCGGCCAAAGCCAATATCGCGACCGGTGATCTGATCGAGAGCATCAATGGTGTCGCCACCCGGGACATGCCGTTGGCGTACGCCGAACAACTGCTAAGCGGCGACATTGGTTCCACCATTGACGTCACCGTGCTGCGTCTGCGAAACCCGGAGCCCCAAAAGATCAAGCTCACTCGCGTTGCTATCAGCTATCCGGACGTGATGGCGAAAATGTTGCCGGGCGACGTCGGCTACCTGAAGGTTTCGAGCCTCGTCGGGAACCGTGGCGCTGAAGCAAAGACTAAGCTGCAGGGTTTGCTGAAGGACGGCGCGAAGTACATCATCCTGGACCTGCGGCATTGCTCGACGGGCGACCCGGAAGCAGGCGTGCAACTGGCCAATCTTTTCCTCGATAAGGGCGAAATCACTTACGCGCAGGGTCAGCATTACGACAAGACTGCCTTCGAAGCTAAGCCGGAGAACGTTCTGTGGAAGGGCCCGCTGGTGGTCATCACGAACCGTTCTACCGCCGGTGGCGGCGAAGTGGCCGCAGCTGCCTTGATGGATCTGAAGCGCTCGCAAGTGGTGGGCGAACGCAGCTATGGTGATGCCGGTATTCGCAAAACCGTGCAGATGGAAGATGGCGCGGCGGTGATCCTCTCCGTTGCCAAGTACTACGCCCCGAACGGCAAAGCAATTCAGGACACCGGTGTGCTGCCCACGGTGCAAGTCGCCGAAAACGAGAAGACTCCCGAACTCGATCAGGACGGTAACCCAATTCCCGGCACGGAGCCGAAGAATGTCGAAGACAATCTGCTGAAACAGTCGATTGATCTGGTTACCGGTAAGACCACCCTGGCCCAGTTGCGGAAGCCCGATAGCGGGGTGGTGGTGCGCGATCCAACCGATAGTGCCAAGAATGGCGTTCCGGACAAAGAAGCGGACGATCAGAATCAGAAGTAGCCCGCTCAGTTTGCTGAGCGGCATGCTCAGTCGAACGTCAAAAGAAAGTTGAAATGCCTCTCTACGAGTACCAGTGCGACAACTGCGATGAAAAATTCGAAGTGATGCAGAAGTTTGCCGACGAGCCGCTCACCACTCACGAAAAGTGCGGCGGCGGCCCCGTTCACCGGCTCATCTCGGCGTCCTCTTTCAATTTCAAGGGCAGTGGTTTTTACGTCAACGACTACGCCAAAAGCAAGAGTTCCGGGAAGGATTCGTCGTCCCCGAGTTCTTCGTCCGACAGCCCTGCAAAGAGCTCAGAGGCCAGCAAAGAGTCGAAGCCACCCTCGGATTCCCCGTCAAAAAGTAGCCCCTCTCCCTCGTCATCTGATACAAAGTAAGCGATGACTACACGACGTCACTTCCTCGGAGCTGCCGCTGCGGCAGGTCTCGGGATGCCCCTGCTTGCGGAACAGGCTGTGGAGGCTAGCGCCCCTGCAAAGATGGTTTCCACGAACGACAAGATCCAAATTGCTCTGATCGGCTGTGGGGGAATGGGCCAGGGAGATGCCGAGACCTCGACGGGCACCAAGCTGACCAAGCTGGTTGCGGCTTGTGACTGCTACGACGGCCGCCTGGTGCACATGAAGGAGCAGTACGGCCAGGACATCTTCACCACCAAGCATTACGAAGAAATCCTGTCCCGTCCGGACATCGACGCCGTCATCATTGGCACGCCCGATCACTGGCATCAGAAGATCAGCATTGACGCCATGAACGCGAAGAAGGACGTCTATTGCGAGAAGCCCATGGTGCAGCACATCGACGATGGCGCTGCCGTGGTCGAGGCGCAGAAAAGCACAGGCCGGATCTTACAAATCGGCAGCCAGCGCGTCAGTTCGGTGATCTACCAGAAGGCCCAGGAGATCTATCGCTCGGGCCAAATCGGCCAGTTGATGATGGTCGAAGCCTGGTGGGATCGCAACTCCGCCGTGGGCGCCTGGGAATATACGGTTCCCAACGACGCCGATACAACCACCTGCGATTGGGTTCGCTTCCAGGGCCGCGCGCCGGAAGTTGCCTGGGATCCGAAGCGCTTCTTCCGCTGGCGCTGCTACCGTGACTATGGCACCGGCGTGGCGGGTGACTTGTTCGTGCATCTGTTCTCCGGTTTGCACTTCATCACCGGCGCCACCGGGCCTACTCGCGTCTTTGCTACCGGCGGCCTTCGCTTCTGGAACGATGGGCGCGACGTGCCCGACGTTCTATTGGGCCTGTTTGACTATCCGAAAACGGCGGCGCATCCCGGCTTCAATCTGACCCTGCGCGTGAACTTCGTAAGCGGCGCCCAGGAGAGTTCGGGCTTCCGCTTTGTCGGCAGCGAAGGCATCATGATGGTCGATAGCGGCGTCCATCTTTCCAAGCACCCGCCACAGTATGACCCCGGTCTCAGCATCGATACGTTTTCCGACTCGATGCAAGCGAAGATTACCGCCGATCATGCCAGGCAATACCCCAAGAAGCCTGTCACAGCGGCATCATTGGGCGCGAACATCGATACGGTCTTCCGAGCGCCGCGCGGTTACAGCGACCACCACGATCATCATCTGAATTTCGCAAAGTCTGTTCGTTCGCGGACACCGGTAGTCGAAGACGCGGTCTTTGGCTTCCGCGCCGCCGGTCCGGCGCTTCTTTCCAACATGAGTTACTTCGAAGGCCACCCCGTTGAGTGGGATCCCATTGCCATGAAGCTGATCGCGTAAGGAGGCCGAGAATATGCCTGAAACGAAAGAAACTATTCAGATCGCTTTGATCGGCGCCGGTGGCATGGGCCAAGGTGATGCGAAACTCGCCACTTCCCTTCCCGGCGTCAAGTTGATCGCCGCCTGCGATGTCTACGATGGCCGCCTGCAACACATGAAGGAGATCTACGGAAAGGA
Organism: Bryobacteraceae bacterium; assembly: GCA_049579625.1. Classification (GTDB taxonomy): domain Bacteria; phylum Acidobacteriota; class Terriglobia; order Bryobacterales; family Bryobacteraceae; genus CAJCIT01. The sequence goes on along the minus strand of JBAUOG010000309.1, from coordinate 4,334 downwards.
TCTCTTCACCACCCGCGACTACCGCGAAATCCTTGCCCGCAAAGACGTCGATGCCGTCATCATCGCAACCCCCGATCACTGGCATTCACGCATCTCGATTGACGCGCTGGGCGCCGGCAAGCATGTTTATTGTGAAAAGCCGATGGTGCATGCCATAGAGGAAGGCGCCGCTGTGATTGCGGCGCAGAATTCCAGCGGCAAGGTCTTCCAGGTTGGTAGCCAATACCGAAGCTCGCTGATGTATCAGAAGGCGCGCGAACTGTACGAAGCAAAAACGATTGGCAAATTAAATATGGTGGAGGCTTGGCTTGATCGCAACACCGCCATGGGTGCCTGGGAGTACACCATCCCCCTCGATGCGAACCCGCAGACCTGCGATTGGGACCGCTTCCTGGGCAGTGCTCCGAAGCGGCCTTTTGATGCGGCTCGATTCTTCCGCTGGCGGAACTTCACCGACTACGGCACGGGCGTGGCCGGCGACCTCTTCGTCCATCTGCTGACAGGGTTGCACACCGTTACTGGCTCCTTTGGCCCCACTCGCATCTACGCCACAGGCGGCAAGCGCTACTGGATGGATCGCGATGTGCCGGACGTGATGCTCGCAACCATGGACTATCCGGAAACAGACGCACATCCGGCTTTCAATCTCATCCTGCGTGTGAACTTCAAGAGCAGCCTCGCCACGGACTCGTTTGGTGTCCGTTTTGTGGGCAGCGATGGCTCCATGACCGCCGATTTCACCAGCGTCAAGGTCAACCGCACTCCGCGCCCCGATGAATTCGACTACACCATCGATTCCTTCTCCAACAAGATGCAGAAGGAGTTAACGGACGCCTGGCATGCGTCCCATCCCGAAGTGACCCTCACAGATGTCAAACCGAGCGATGCCCAGGAATACACCAGCGCCGACAGCGCCCACCTGGAGCATCATAAGAACTTCTACAACTCCGTCCGCACTGGCAAACCGTCCGTGGAGGATGCGACGTTCGGCTTGCGGGCGGCAGGTCCGGCCCTACTCACCAACGAAAGCTACTTCAAGAAGAAGGTCTGCCATTGGGATCCCCAGACCATGACGGAAAAAGCGTAGCGTTTCAGGCTCGTCGCCGGAAGGCAGCACCAAAGAGTCAGCCCTGCGGCTGTACGCTCTGACCCCCAGCCAAGCTATAGTTCCTGTGTGCACAATCCGCGGGCAACTCTCATCCGACGCCATCCCGTTGCCAGCTACTTTTTGCTGACGTTCGCGATTTCCTGGACGGGAGCATTTCTCGTGGCGTCACCCCATCTCCTGCGCCACGAGCCTCTGCCGAAGATGACTGGCATTCTGATGTTCCCCGCGATGTTGCTCGGGCCAAGCCTGGCTGGCATCCTTCTGACGCAGTTCGTGGACGGAAAAAGTGGACTGCGGGATCTCTTCGCCCGAATGTCTCCGACGGGCCTTCGCTTGTCGTGGTACGCCTCGCTCCTCGTTTCCCCTGCTCTGGTCCTTGCCGTCCTCTACTGTTTGGAATCGTTCGTCTCGCCGGTGTATGCCCCCAATCACTTTCTGATCGGCATCTTGTTCGGTGTTCCTGCCGGTCTTTTGGAGGAGATCGGTTGGATGGGCTTCGCATTCCCAAGAATGGTTTCAGCGAACAATGCGCTGGTCCCCGGCATCTGGCTCGGGCTGTTGTGGTCGCTTTGGCACATGCCCGTAATCAATTACCTGGGAGCAGTCGTGCCCCACGGTTCCCACTGGTTCTCTTTTTTCCTTGCGTTCGCCGTGGCCATGACAGCAATGCGTGTGCTGATCTGCTGGATCTACACCAACACAAAGAGCCTGTGGATGGCCCAGCTTATGCATGTTAGTTCCACGGGCTCGCTGGTCATTTTCAGCGCTCCGCGTGTGACGGCGGCACAAGAAGTGACGTGGTATGGGTTCTATGGAATTGCGCTGTGCCTTGCCGTCGCCATCGTCATCGCAGTTTACGGTAGGGGCTTAACCCGCCAACTTGCATAGCCTCAGCTCGCTTTTCTCAGGGTAGACTAGCTCATGCCTGTCCTCAGAAAACCGCGCCCTTCCATATCCTTACCGGCAACGCAAAGCCGTTTTGCCAGCGTCAATGGCGTCCGGCTGCACTACCTGTTCCAGGGCTCTGGCGACCCAGTTGTCCTTCTTCATGGTTATGCGCAAACCAGCCACATGTGGCGCCCGTTGATGGCCAAGCTCGCGAACACACACACCGTGATCGCACCCGATTTGCGCGGTGCCGGTCAATCGTCAACGCCGGAAGCAGGCTACACCAAGGCCGAAATGGCCCGCGACATCCATGCTCTCGTCCGTGAGCTCGGTTATGAGCACATTCGGATTGCCGGGCACGACATTGGGCTAATGGTCGCCTACGCTTATGCGGCGCGGTACCCGGCGGAAGTCGAGCGGATCGCGTTGCTTGACGCCTTCTTACCCGGGATAGGAGACTGGCGCAACGTTTGGCTGATGCGGGATCTCTGGCATTTCCATTTCTTCGGTAAGACGCCGCTAGCTCTGGTTCACGGTCGTGAACGCATCTACTTCGAGCACTTCTGGAACGACTTTGCCGCCAACCCCGCGCATTCCGTGCCCGAGCGCGATCGGAAGATTTACGCCAAGGCGTACGCCCGGCGTGGCGGCATGCGGGCCGGATTTGAATACTTTCGGACCTTTGAGAAGGACGCGGAGGACTTCGCCGGTTTTGCTGAGAAGCCCCTCGAAATGCCCATGCTGGTACTGACGGGCGAAAAGGCCTCGGGTGAGTTCTTAATCCAACAGGGCCGTTTGGTCGCCAAGCATGTAGAGGGTGTGGTCGTTCCCAAGTCAGGACACTGGCTCATGGAAGAAGCGCCCAAGAAAGTTCTCCCAAAACTTTTGGAGTTTCTGGGAAACCGGACGTAACCAATCAACTGGTGCAGCGCCTTTTCGGCTTCTCGAGTACCGTCGCGTTGAACGCGATCATGGCCCGAGTCCACTTGCCGTCCCCGACGCCTGCTCGTGCGGCTTGATCGTAGTTGCTTTGGAACTCGTGGACTCGCCACACCACCAGCGAGTGCATCGAAGACGCGCATGGTAGCGAATGCGACCCGAGAACCAATGCCAGTGGGATCACCAATAATCCGCCAAACCAAAGTCGATCTGAATTCTTCAGATGATTCGCCATGGGTCTTGGACGAGGCATCTTGGACTAGGTTGGGAAACAACCGGCCCGTAGATTTGCTAGGATGTCCTAGCTACATCTTGTAACGGCCCAGATCCTCGTCGTTCAGATTCTCCAGCCATTTCTTCAATTCGTCGTTGTTGACTTTCTCGGAAACGGACGCCGAGTTCCGCGATGTCTGCAAGACGCCATCGTCGACATAGATCGGGCAATCGTGCCGAAGCGCCAGGGCCAGCGCATCGCTCGGCCGCGAATCCACGCTAATCAGCTTGCCGTCCCGCTCCAGCCAAATGACCGCGAAGAATGTATCGTCCTTTAACTCGCTGACCACGACCTTCTGAATGCTCGCGCCCAATCCCAGCAGCAGCACTTTGATGAGATCGTGTGTCATCGGGCGAGGCGTCGTTACTTTCTCGATCTCGAGCGCAATCGCATTCGCTTCGTAAATGCCCACCCAGATGGGCAGCACGGCATCGCCATTCAAATCCTTCAGCACAACGATGGGCATGTTGGTCATGGGGTCCATCATCAAACCACGGATTTTCATTTCGACTTCCATAAGTGCCTCCCCCATTAGCGGCTCGTCCTGCTCACTAAGCGGCTCGCTCGCCGGCCAGGCTATTAGGCCCAGCCCGCGTCACGAGCACATCCAAGTACTCGCCAACCAGCGTCTGCCCATCCCGAGGCTCCGCTAACTGCCCGTCAACGAAGTTGAGCGTTTTGTGCTGGCTCGTTCGCCCGATCCACTGCCCGGTTGCTTGATTGTACCCCTCTACCAGCACCGTTTCGGTCTGCCCCACGTAGTTCGAATTGCGGCGCAATTGAATCCCCCGCTGATGTTCCTGGACCACCATCCATCGGCGCGTCTTTTCTTCCTCGGGAATATGGTCCTCGTACTGCAGCGCCGCCGTGTTTGGGCGCCTGGAGTACTTGAAGATAAACAGCGAATCGTACTCCACGTCGCTGATCAGCCTCAGGGTCTCCTGGAAGTCCTGCTCGGTTTCGCCGGGGAACCCGACAATAATGTCGCTTGTAATGGCGATGTCGCGCCGGGCCGACTTCATCCATTCAATCCGACGCATGTACTCGTCGCGGTTATAGAGACGATCCATCCGTTTCAGCACGGCGCTCGATCCCGACTGCACTGGCAAATGAACGTGGTTGCAC